>CAKZVG010000155.1 GCA_937921835.1 uncultured Bryobacteraceae bacterium
CGTTGACAACCTGGAGGAGTTCTACCGCCTGTTCCGCGCCATGCTGCTTGATCCCGGCTGGCGCGAGGACGATCTGGCGCGGCTGCGCGACGACGCCATTAACTTCCTGCGGGTCAGCCTGCGCGATAACAACGACGAGGAACTCGGCAAGGAGGCGCTCTACAACGCCATTTACGCCAGGACGCCGTACGGCCATCATAACCTGGGGACGGTGGCCGGCCTGAAGTCCATCACCCTTGATGATCTCAAGGCTTTCTACCGCGCCCAGTATGCGCAGGCCAACCTGACCATCGGCATCGCGGGCGGCTACCCGCCGGGATTCCTCGAGCGCGTCCGGAAGGACTTCGCCCGGCTGCCCGGCAAGCCGCAGCGGCCGGTATTGAAGCTCGCGCCCGCGCCCGTGAAAGGCATCCGCGTCACGATGATTGAGAAGCCCACGCGCTCGGTGGCCTACTCCTTCGGCTTTCCGATCGAGGTCAAGCGCGGCCATCCGGATTTTCCGGCGCTGCTGGTGGCGCAGTCTTATTTCGGACAGCACCGCGTGAGCGGCGGGCGCCTGTTCGAGCGCATGCGGCAGGCGCGCGGGCTGAACTACGGCGACTACGCCTATATCGAGTACTTCCCGCGCGGCATGTTCCAGTTCGAGCCCGATCCCAACCTGGCGCGCCGCAGCCAGATCTTCCAGATCTGGATCCGTCCGGTGGAGCCGCCGGCGGCGCATTTCGCGCTGCGCCTGGCGTTCTATGAACTGGACCGGCTCATTCGCCTGGGCCTGACGCAAGAGGAATTCGAGCGCACGCGCAGCTTCTGTTCCAAGTACGTCAACCTGCTCATGAAGACGAAAAGCGCCGAGCTGGGCTACGCCATCGACAGCCGCTACTACGGCATTCCGGACTACACCAGCTACATCCAGAAAAGCCTGGCCAGGCTGACGCGCGAGGACGTCAACCGCGCCATCCGCAAGCACCTGCGGACCGGGAACCTGGACGTGGTGGTGGTGGGGCGCGATCTCGCCGGTCTGCGGGCGAAGCTGCTGGCCAACGAGCGCTCGCCGATGACGTACAATTCCCCCAAACCGGAAGAAATCCTGGAAGAAGACAAGATCGTCGAGCAGTGGAAGATCGAGTTGCAGCCGGAGAACGTGACGATCGTCCCGGTGAATACCGTGTTCGAGTAGAAGGAGTCATAGCAAAGTGGCGAAGATTGGATTCGTAGGATTAGGAATCATGGGCAAGCCCATGGCCCGGAACCTCCTGAAGGCGGGCCACGAGCTGACGGTCTACGACATCGTGCCGGAAGCGGTGGAAGAGATCGCGGCGGCGGGGGCGGCGCGCGGCGCTTCCTCGGCGGACGTGGCGGCGCAGTCGGAGATCGTGATCACGATGCTGCCGGACGGGCCGGAGGTCGAGCAGGCGTGCCTGGGACCGGGGGGCGTGCTCGAAGGCGCCCGCGCCGGCCTGCTGCTCATCGACATGAGTTCCATCAGCCCGCTGGCGGCGCAAAAGGTGGCCGCGGCCTGCGCGGCCAAGGGAGTGGACTTCCTGGACGCGCCGGTGAGCGGCGGCGAACCCGGCGCCATCGCGGGCACGCTGGCCATCATGGTGGGTGGCAAGCCGGAGGTGTTCGAGAAGGCCGTGCCGGTGCTCAAATGCATGGGCGCGAGCGTGACCCTGACCGGTCCGGTGGGCGCGGGCAACGTCACCAAGCTGGCCAATCAGATCATGGTGGCGTGCAACATCGCCGCCATGGGCGAGGCGCTGGTGCTGGCGGCCAAGTCGGGGCTCGATCCGGAAGTGGTCTTCAACGCCGTGAAGGGCGGATTGGCCGGCAGCAGCGTGTTGAACGCCAAGGCGCCCATGGCGATCGCGCGCAACTTCAAGCCCGGCTTCCGCATCCGGCTGCACCAGAAGGATCTGCGCAACGCGCTGCTGGCCGGGGAGTCGTTGAAGGTGGGACTGCCGTTAACCTCCCTGGTGCAGCAGATGCTGCTGGCGCTGATGAACGAGGGGAAGGGCGAACTGGATCACTCCGCGATCGTGCAGTTCATCGAGCAGATGGCGCAGGCGGAAATCAAGAAGCCGGCCTGAGGGGCCGGGCGGACCCGGCCCCGGAATCCCGCCTCAGGCGCCGGCCCCGAGCAGTTCGCGCACCCGCTGGGAGGTCCGGCCTAGGTTGGCCGCCTGGCTGGTGAGTTCTTGCGCGGCGGCGGCGCTTTCTTCGGCGCTGGCGGCGGTTTTCTGCGTCACCTGCTCCATTTGGGCCACGGCGCGCGAGACCTGTTCGAGTCCTTCGGCCTGTTGCTGGCTGCCCTGATTCACCTCTTCGACCAGGTTTTTCACTTTGGCGGCGCGTTCGCTGATCGCCCCCACGCCGACGGCCACCTCGTCGAGTTTGGCGGTGCCGTTGCTCGCGCGGGTCATCGACTCCTCGATGAGCGCGGCGGTATCGCGCGCCGCCTGGGCGGAGCGTTGCGCCAGGTTCCGCACCTCGTCGGCCACCACCGCGAAG
>CAKZVG010000156.1 GCA_937921835.1 uncultured Bryobacteraceae bacterium
CAGCTTTCCGTATGGCGGAAGAGCGCCGCGTTCCAGCGTTCGAGCGCGGCCAGAAGGCGCGCGCGCTGTTCCTCGCCGAGCAGCGGAAACAGCCAGTCCCAGGCCACGGCGAAGGCTTTGGGCCAGTGCTCGGTGGCGAAGAAGTCGCTGTCCACGGCGCGGTAGAACTCCTCGGGATCGATGCCGGTGGCGATGGAATCGAACAGCGCCACGGCCCGGCGCCCGGTGGCGGTGTCGCGCTCGATTTGATAGACCAGCGCCATGGCCTCGAGTTGCCGCGCCAGGCGGAGGCCTTCGTGGCCTACCGCCTGCTTGACCGTGAGCTTCGGGTCGAATTCCGCCGACGCGGTGCGCCGCACGCGCCGGTAGGCCTCGGCCGCCATTCCCCCGCCTCGCGCTCGCCGCCGCAGCGCGGGCAGTTCGGCCTCGCTAAAGAGGATTCCGGGATGGACGCCCGGCTTCACCACCACGTAGGAACTGGCGCGCGGCGCACCCGCCGCTGCCATCAGCGCCCACGCGGCGGCGGCCAGCGCGAGGGCCACGAGTGCGGATCTCATTTGTCTATGGCGCGCCACCGCGCTTCTTCGGCGCGGGCGCCGGCTTGTCGTCCAGGTTCCGCGCCAGTTCCTCGGGAGAGAGGACGCAAGCGGCGCCGGCGGCGGGAACATCGAGCTGCGCGGTCCACAAAATGGCGTTCAGCACCAGGGTGCGGAAGGCGCCGTGTCCCCAGTTGGCGTGGAAGTGCCCACCGGTGAAGCCAAAGCCGCGGCCGCCGTCCTTGCGCTCCACCACCCAGGCGACGGTTTCGGGCGCGGGCGCGTCCTTGGGCAGAAACGCCGTGAGGATGGGAGTGAAACGCGGGTCCCCGGGGGCGAAGCGGATGCGGTGATACCACTCGTCGCGCAGGGAAAAATCCTTCCAGCCGCGGGAAATGGGATGCGCGGGCGAGGACTGCTTGAGATCGGCGTCGCTCACCGGATTGCGCGAATAGCCGCTCTCGTAATAGCCGCCCGCCCATTCCAGCCACTCCGCGGCGGCGATCTCCTTGGGCACGTCGACGGCGTAGTGCAGCAGCGCCAGCCCCGTGCCTTTCGCCATGAGGCCGTGCAAAGTCTCCAGGCGGTTGCCTTCGAGCACCGGGCTGCGCTTGCCGCCATCCATGAAGAACACCAGCGCGCGGGCGCCGGCGAAAACGGATTCGTCCTCCGGCCAGCCACCCTTCACCACCACCGGCAAAACGCCGCGTTGTTGTTTTAAACATTTATTGAGCAGCAGGACGCCGGCATTGTGCTCGTGCGTGCCGGGCGGATGGCTGGGCTTGCCGGCCACCAGCACCACGCGCGCCGGTCCGACCGCGGCGCACACGAAGGCGCCCGCCAGAAGCGCCGCGAGAAATCCGGGCAGCTTCCTCAGATGTCCCATGATCGTTCCCATGTCACCAGTCTCCGCTCGCGCCACGCAATGTTGGCCATGTGGCAGGCCATGGCGCCGTAGTGGCCCTGTTCAACCGTGGCGTTCGGATCGCGCCGGCCGCGGATGGCGTCGAACCAGTTCTGCATGTGCGTGTCGCGGGTGGCCGCGCCCACGATCTGCCCGTCGGTGGAGCGCGCTCCCTTCGGCAGGAAGCGGTAGCCGTAGCGGAAGATGTGCAGGCGGCCGCCGGAGCCGAGGAAGACGATGTCGGCGCTCTCGGCCGGCACCAGGTCGGTCACGCTGGCCTCGAACGTCACGGTCAGCTTCTCCGGATACTCGCAGATCAGGTTGACGTTGTCGGGTGAGTCGCGGCCGTCGTCATACTGATAAATGCCGCCGAGCGAAACCACCGTCGTCGGCCGGGTGACGCCGAGGAACCATTGCACGACGTCGACCATGTGCACGAACAGCCCGCCCGTCTGCCCGCAATTGAGATCGAGATAAGAGAAGCGGTTGAAATACCGCTTGGGATCCCATGCCATCCTGGGTAGCGCGCCGAGACAAGCTTCCCAGTCCAGGCCCGGCGGCTTCGTTTCCATGCCCGGCGGCGGTTTCAGGAGGTAGCCGGTGTTGGCGTTCCAGATGGTCCGCACCATGTGGACTTCGCCGATCAGGCCGCTCTCGAAGAAGCGCTGCCTGGCTTCCAGGAAGTGCGGCGTCGAGCGTTGCTGCACGCCCACCTGCACGACGCGGCGCGTTTCGCGCACCGTCTTCACCAGCGGCGGCCCCTGTTCGGGGCGCGACGTCATGGGCTTCTCGACGTAGACGTCCTTGCCGGCGCGGCAGGCGTCGGCGGTGATCTGGGCGTGGGTGTTATCCCAAGTGGCGACGATCACCGCGTCGATGTCCTTGCGGTCGAGCAGTTCGCGGTAGCTGGCGTGGGTCCTGGCCTTGCCGCCCGCCAGCGTGGCGTTGGCCTTTTCGCGCCGCTCGTCCCAGGCGTCGCAGACGCCGGCCCATTCGATGTTCTTGTCGAGGTTGGCCTCGCGCATCAGGTGGGTACCGCGGCCGCCGGTTCCGATGATGCCGAGACGGATGCGATCGTTCGCTCCGCGCACGCGCGCAAGCGATGCCGCCGTCGAGGCGGCGGCGAAGCTTCTTCGGGAGAGTGTGCTCATGCCGGTTCCTCAGGCCCGGGGTTTCTCCCGGGTCACCTCCAGCGCCCGCGCCGGGTCATAGCGCGGATTCCTGCCCGGGATGGGCGACCCGCTGGCCTTGATCCATTCCCGCAAACGCGCGCTCAGAAGCGCGGCGCGCTCGGGCATTTTCGAGGCGAGGTTGGTGGTCTCTCCAATGTCCTGGCGCAGGTTGTAGAGTTCGAGGCGCCGCCCGATGCGATGCACGTTGTCCGCCTCGAGATCGATATAGTCGCCGAACGATTCAATCAGCTTGTAATCGCCGTCACGGATGGCCGCGCTGGGTGTGCCCGCCCACAGCAGGTCGTAGAGCGGCATGTACCAGTAGAGCGGGCGCGGGGCGATGCTTCCACCTCCGAGCAGGGGCGTCAGGTCCACGCCGTCCATCACGTGCGATTCGGGCGCCCGCGCGCCCGCCCGAGATGCGCGAGCTGCTG
>CAKZVG010000157.1 GCA_937921835.1 uncultured Bryobacteraceae bacterium
TTAGAGATCGTTCCACTCGGGCGGGCTGAGCCGGTTCCCATGGGGCCTGGAATGCTAAAATACGGATCTTAGCTCCCATATTCCCTCATCCCGAATTCCAGTGGACACCCAATACTCGGCGCGTAGACAAGCGGTAGCGGAGCGGCTGGCGGAGCGGAAGCTCCAGGCGCTCGTGGTCTCCTCGCCGGTCAACGTGCGCTATCTTTCCGGTTTCACGGGAAGCAACGCCCTGCTGGTGGTTTTTGCCGGCGGGCAGCCGGTCCTGTTCACCGATCCCCGCTACGGGATTCAGGCCGCGCGGGAGACCGGCTTGCGGCCGCGGATCGTGCGCGGGGGGCCGCTGGCGCCCGCCGGGATCAAGGCCGCCGCCGGGCGTGGAAGGCGCCGGATCGGCTTCGAGAACCTGCGGATCCCATTCGAAACGCACGCGCGGCTGAGCGAGGCGTTGCCGCTGGGAGCGGAGCTGGTCCCGGCGGGATCGCTCATCGAGGAACTGCGGATGGTGAAATCGCCGCGGGAGATCGAACAGATCCGCCGCTCGGCCGAAGCCAACTCCAAGGCCTTCGCCGCCGCGCTCCGCAAGGTCAAGCCGGGAATGACGGAGCGGGACCTGGCGGCGGAGCTCGACCACCAGATGCGCCGCCATGGAGCGGACCAGGCGGCGTTTGAGACCATCGTGGCCGCGGGCGCGCGCGCCGCCCTGCCACACGCCCGGCCGTCGGACCACCGGCTCAAGGCCAATCAGCTAGTATTAATAGACATGGGCGCGCTCCGGGACGGCTACGCGAGCGACATGACCCGGATGCTGGTCCTCGGCAGGCCCGGCGCGGCGCCGCGGCGCATGTATGAGGCGGTGCTCGAAGCGCAGCTTGCCGCGCTCGACGCGGTCCGCGACGGAGTGGCGGCGGCGGCGGTGGACGCGCCCGCGCGGCGGGTGCTGCGCGGCTATGGGATGGACAAAGCGTTCGTGCACTCCACCGGGCACGGGCTTGGCCTGGAGATTCACGAAGCGCCGCGCCTCGGCAGGAACGAGAAGACCCGCCTCAAGGCGGGCATGGTGATCACCGTCGAGCCGGGCGTCTACGTGGAGGGGCTGGGCGGAGTCCGGATCGAAGATACCGTCGCGGTAACCGCGAACGGTTGCCAGAATCTCACGCCGACGCCGAAGGACCTGGCGGTTCTGTAGCGGCGTCCCAGGATTGTGACATCAGCAATGACACTGGATGAAATCAAGGAACTGGTTCAGTTGGTGAAGGACAGCGGCGTCGCCGAGATCGAAGTGCAGCGCGGCGAAAACCGGGTCTGGATCAAGAGCGCGCTGGGCAACAGCGTTCCGCCGGTGGTGGCGCCGCCGCGGGCGCACGCCGCCGCTCCGCCCGCACCCGCGCCCTCGCCGGCGGCCGGAGAGTCCGGGCCGCACGGGATGCCGGACGCCGGCACGGCGCTCGATCCCTCGCTCACCCTCGTCAAGTCGCCCATCGTCGGCACGTTCTATGAGGCCCCGTCTCCGGGCGCGCCGCCGTTTGTGAAAGTCGGCGATACGGTGCAGCCGGGACAGGTGCTGTGCATCATCGAGTCCATGAAGCTGATGAACGAGATCGAGGCCGAGATGGCCGGCGTCGTGGTGACCAAGCTGGTCGAGAACGGCCGCCCGGTCGAGTACGGCGAGGCGCTCTTCGCGATCCGGCCGCTCTAGACCGAACCGCATGTTCCGCAAGATCCTGATCGCCAACCGGGGCGAGATCGCCCTGCGCATCCTGAGCGCTTGCAAGGACCTGGGAATCCGCACCGTCGCCGTGTACTCGGAGGCGGACCGCCACAGCCTGCACGTGCGCTTCGCCGACGAGGCCGTCTGCATCGGTCCCGCCAAGAGTTCGTTGAGCTACCTGGACATTCCCTCGGTGGTGAGCGCGGCGGAAATCACCAACGTGGACGCCATCCACCCGGGCTACGGCTTCCTGAGCGAGAACGCCGGCTTCGCCGAGGTGTGCGAGCTGTCCGGCATCAAGTTCATCGGGCCGAAGCCGGACGTGATCCGCACCATGGGGATGAAGCAGGACGCGCGCGCGGCGATGGAGCGGGCGGGCGTGCCGGTGCTCCCCGGGTCGAAGGGCGTGCTGTCGGGCCAGGAAGACGCGCTCGCGACGGCGGAACGGATCGGCTATCCGGTGATGCTCAAGGCGGTCGCCGGGGGCGGCGGGCGCGGCATGCGGGTGGTGGCGGGGCCGGCCGAACTGCCCTCTCTGTATCACCAGGCGCGCCAGGAAGCCGGCGCAAGTTTCTCCTGCCCGGACCTGTACCTGGAAAAATACATCGCCGCGCCGCGCCACATCGAATTTCAGGTGCTGGCCGACGAGCACGGCAACGTCGAGATTCTCGGCGAGCGCGAGTGCACCATCCAGCGGCGCCACCAGAAGCTGATCGAAGAGGCGCCTTCACCCTGCGTGACGCCGGAGCTGCGCGCCTCCATCGCCAGCCACCTGCGCGAGGCCATGAAAGCGGTGGGTTACACCAACGCCGGCACGGTCGAGTTCCTGATGGACGAGGCCGGGCGGCTGAATTTCATCGAGGTCAACGCGCGGGTGCAGGTAGAGCATCCCGTCACGGAAGCCATCAGCGGCGTGGACATCGTGAAAAGCCAGATTCTGA
The DNA here is from genome assembly GCA_937921835.1 of uncultured Bryobacteraceae bacterium. GTDB lineage: Bacteria > Acidobacteriota > Terriglobia > Bryobacterales > Bryobacteraceae > CAKZVG01. The sequence continues at coordinate 2,650 of CAKZVG010000157.1, forward strand.
TCGCGGCCGGAGTTCCGCTGCCGGAGATCCTCGGCGGTCCCGTCACGCTGCGCGGCCACGCCATGGAATGCCGCATCAACGCCGAGCACCCGGAGAGCTTCGTCCCCTCGCCGGGCCGCATCACCGGTCTGAATCTGCCCGGCGGCATCGGGGTGCGCGTCGACACGGCGGCCTACACCGACGGCGTCATCCCGCCCTACTACGACTCGCTGGTGGCCAAGCTGATCACCACCGGGCGGAACCGCGCTGAGACGATCGCGCGCATGAACCGGGCCCTCGACATGTTCGTGGTCGAGGGAATCTACACCACCATTCCGCTACACCAGCGGATTCTGGCCGACGCCGATTTTCTGGCGGGGAAGTTCGACACCGGATTCCTGAACCGCTTCAAGCGCAACGGCTGAGCGCCGGGTTCAGGCTTCCGCCAGGCGTTCCTTGGCCGCGTCCCAGCGGAGATACTTGCGTTTGCGGAAGGACTGCAAGCCCATCTCGCAGGCCACCACGGCGTAGTAGCCCAGCATGGCGTCGCACTTGAGCGGTTCGTTCTTCCGGATGGCGGCGTGCAGGTTGCGGTGGTGCAGCGAAATATCCTCGGCGCCCTTTTTCTGGTAAATGATTTCCTTGGCTTCCTTGGCGTAGAGCTCCTGCGGGCGGATCACGAACCCGGTGCGGGTGAATTGCAAGGTCGCCCGGTGCCCGCGCAGCACGTGATCGACGGGCGTGTTGTTGGCCATCGAGGAGACCAGGATCACGGTCGGGCCGCCGGGGTAGTCGAGCAGAATGTTGAAGGTGTCCGGGACCTCGGCCAGTCCCGCCGTGAACTGGAACTTGCCGCCCGTGCCCACGCCCTTCTCCGGGAAGGTCAGCCCCAGCGCCTTGATGATGCGCGTGACGCGGTGGATGAAGAGGTCGGTGGCGATGCCGCCCGAGTAGTCCCAATAGCGGCGCCAGCGGAAGTAGCGCTCCGGATCCCAGGGACGCTTGGGCGCCGGACCGAGCCAGGCTTTCCAGTCCAGGTTGACGCCCGGCTTGGCGTCCGGGTCGATGGGGTACATCCAAAAATCGTCCTTGTGGTTGCGCGAGTAGTCGATCTGCGCCAGCACCACTTTGCCGAGCGTGCCGTCCTCGACATACTTGCGCGCGGTTTCATAGGACTCGTCCGACATGCCCTGCACGCCCACCTGAAGCTTCAGCGCGCCGCGCCTGACCTTGGCCGCCAGTTTCTTGGCCTGTTCGGTGCGCTGCGTCATCGGTTTTTCGAGGTAGACGTGTCGTCCGGCGTCGAGCGCGTCCATGGCCATCTGGAAGTGCCAGTGCTCGGGGGTGGCGATGAGCACGTAGTCGATGTTGCGGTCCTCGAGCAGGGTGCGGTAATCCTTGACGATCTTGCCGCCGGTGAGCGACGCCGCCTGTTCGGCGCGTTTCTCGAAGACGTCGCAGACCGCGAGGATGTCGAGGTTGTCCGATTCCCGCATCTTGACCAGCGCGCGCATGTGGCCGCCGGCCATGCCGCCGCAGCCGATGACGCCGATCCGCAGGCGCTCGCCCGCGCCCACCACCTGCGCGTAGCTGCGCGCCGTCATACCGCTGGTGGCCGCCGCCGAGCCGATGAATTCCCGCCGGTTCAATGAAGACATAAAGGCTCCCGTGTCGAAAACAAGATTGTAAACCCTGCGCGCAGGGGCCGGGGAGGCGGCAGCCGCGAGGGCGGCGCTACCGCCGCGGCCCCGGCTTCTCCACCGTAATCTTCAACTCGCGCCAGGCGGATTCGATGGCCGCCGCGGCCGCGGCGTGGTCATGCGCTTCGATCAGCCCGATGGTGAATTGCGCGGGCGAGGAGTCCAGGTAGCGGTCGCAGCAGCGGTACTGGCGGCCGTAGCCGAAGACGGTCATGTTGCCTTCCATGGGCCAGAACTGGTCGAGCGCCGGATCGTTCTGGTGGTTCACGGTGAAGAGCGCGCGGCGGGTGGCGCCATCGGCGAAATAGACCCACTCGGGGTTGGGCAGGTCGCCTTTCCAATGCTCGGACATGGGCCGCCGTTCGCCGTTCGAGAACACGTAGTAGTCGTTCGCCTCATCGAGTTTGCCGCCCGGCGTGCCTTCATACAGGAACCAGTAGGGCTTCTCGTGCCGGAGCACGGTGAGGCGGGCGTAGTGGGGGAAAAAGTCCCAGCGGGTGGCGTATTTGCCGTCGTGGCGTTCGGAGAGAACGCTGACCTTCAGGGGCCCTTGCTCGAGAACGCGGCTCTTGGATCCCTTCTCGCCGGTGTAGCCGGGGTGGGCGAAGTCGCCGAGGTTGGGGAGGCCGCGGAATTCACCCGCCGAGCGGTGGCCCGGCCGGTAGCCGATCCAGTCGTTGCCCGCGCGGTCGAGGATCGAGGCGAACCCGGCGCCCTCTTTGTGGAAGATGTAGGTGGCGGCGGAGGTCTGAATGCGCAGGCTGGGCTGCTCCTGGTGGACCACTTCCTCGACCGGCATGGGCGCCGGGCCGGTGGGTTTGGCGCGCCCCCCTTTTCGGAACCGCACGTCGAAGCGGCGGGTTTCCTCGGCGGCCATGCGGCCCTGGAGCAGAATGACCAGCGTCCTGTCCGGCTCCGGGCTGTATTGCCAGACGACTTCGCCCGGGACGCGCTCGCCGCGGGCGTTCACTTGCGTCACCTCGACCGGCGCGGCGCCGGCGGGGAGCAAGCCGGGTTCGAGGCGCACTTCGGCCGGCTTGTCGAAACGCTCGAACCCATTCGCGTTGATCTCGATCCGCAGGCGGTCCGCGGGCGCGGCGGAACAGATCGCGGCGGCGATGACAAGGGCCGCCAGGCGCGGCGGTGGGAATCGCATGGAAAGGCTCCTTCCAACACCATTACACTAATTTTGAATGCCCAACATCTACGTGTGCTTCCTCTGGCACATGCATCAGCCGTTCTACAAGGACCTGCTGTCCGGCGAATACAAGCTGCCTTGGACCCGTATGCATGCTCTCAAGGACTACTACGGGATGGTCAGCGTGCTGCGGGATTTTCCCGAAATCCGCCAGACGTTCAATCTGGTGCCGTCCATGGTGGAACAGCTTGACGAGTACGCCCAGGGACAGGCGGCGGATCCATTCCTGCGGGCGGCGCTCAAGCCGGCCGAGATGCTGACCGAGGACGAGCAAGCCTTTATCTTACGGTACTTCTTCCAGGCCAACCCGGCGCGGCTCATCCAGCGCTACCCGCGCTACGCCGAGCTGTTCGAGGCCTGGCTGGCGGCCGACCGGCAGGTGGCGCGGGCGCGCCGCTTCTTCGGCCCGCACGCGCTGCGGGACTTGCAGGTGCTCTCGCAACTCGCCTGGGTGGACGAGGAGTTCCAGGAGGATCCGGAGGTGCGCGAACTGGTCCGCAAGGGCCGCGACTACTCGACCGGGGACCAGGAAACGATGGGGCGCAAGCAACTGGAGATCCTGCGCAAGGTGGCCCCGGTTTACGCCGAGTTCGCCGCGCGCGGGCAGATCGAGATCTCCACTACGCCGTTCTACCATCCCATCCTGCCGTTGCTGTGCGACACCGACATCGCCGCCCTCGCGCACCCCTTCGTGCCGCTTCCCACCCGTTTCCGCTACCCGGAGGACGCGCGGCGGCAGTTGGAGTCCGCGCGCTCGTTCATGAAGGAACGCTTCGGCGCCGAACCGGCGGGGCTCTGGCCTTCGGAAGGGTCCGTCTCCGACGAGGCGCTGCGGATCGCCGCCGAGGCGGGTTTCCGCTGGTTCGCCAGCGACAACGGCGTGCTGGGGCGCACGCTGGGACATCCCGCCGGCGTCGAGGAAACCTACCAGCCGTACCTGTGGCGGCAGGACGGCCTCGAACTGCGCGCCATCTTCCGGGATCATTACCTGAGCGATCTGGTGGGCTTCGTCTATTCCCGCATGGACGCCGGCGAAGCCGCCGCGCACTTCCTGGACCGCATCCGCGAGAACTGCCGCGCAA
>CAKZVG010000158.1 GCA_937921835.1 uncultured Bryobacteraceae bacterium
GTCCTATGCCGCGCGCACCTTCGGCGTGCACTCGGCCATGCCGCTGCGCGCGGCGGCCAGGCTCTGTCCGCAGGCGGTGTTCGTCGAAGGCCATCCGCACCGCTATCGCGAGTACTCGCACAAGGTGTTCGCCGTGCTCAACCGCTTTTCGCCGCGGGTTGAGATGGCCTCGATCGACGAAGCGTATCTCGACCTGAGCGGAACGGAACGGCTGCTCGGACCGCCGCTGGCGGCCGCGCACAAGCTGCACGAGACGGTGAAGCGCGAAACCGGGCTGAACTGCTCGATCGGCGTCGCCTCCTCGCGGCTGGTAGCGAAGGTGGCCTCGGACCAGGCCAAGCCGAACGGCATTCTGTGGGTGCAGCCGGGGCTTGAGGCGCGGTTTCTGGCGCCGCTCGAGGTGCGCAAGATCCCCGGCGTCGGCCAGGTGGCTGAGCGCAACCTGAAGGCGCTCGGAATCCACAAGGTGGGCGAGCTGGCGAAACTGGAAGAGGCGTTCCTCGAGGAGCGCTTCGGCAAGTGGGGTCTCGCCCTGGCCGGCAAGGCGCGGGGGCGTGACGCCGGGGGATGGTTCGACGCCGAGGTGGGCGGGCACGAGGAGCCCAAGTCGGTCAGCCACGAGCACACCTTCGGCGAGGATACGGCCGATCCGGATACGCTGGAGGCGATGCTGGCCAGGCTGTCGGAGATGGTCTGCCGCCGCCTGCGCGAGCACGCTCTTTTCGCCCGCACGATTCAGATCAAGCTGCGCTATTCGGACTTTTCGACCTTCACCCGCGCCCACACCCTGCGTCATGCCACGCAGATCGATACCGAAGTGCTCGAACAGGCGCGGCTGCTGTTCCGCCGCAACTGGACCGGACGGGCGGTGCGGCTGATCGGCGTGCACGCCGGGCAACTGGAGAACTCGGAAGGGCAGTTGGATTTGCTCGGGGGTGAGAAAGCCGAGCGTTGGAAGCGGGCGCTGTCGGCCGCCGACCGCATGCGCGACAAGTTCGGCGAAGCGAGCGTTTCGCTGGCCGGCGGCCTCAAGGGCAAGTTCCGCGAACGCGTGCACGAGAACCCGGCCGGCCTGCCGGGAAAAGGACCGGCGCAAACGAAGAGGGGGCCCTGAAAGGCCCCCTCGCCGCGTCAATCGGAATTGACCCTGGATTTAGTACTTGCTGGTCCCCTTCACATCGGGGTAGAACCACTATACCACGGGCCGCCGCCTCAAGGCGCCATGAAGGCCAGCGCCTTCACCAGGTAGTCTTTCATCTCGTGCCGCTGGACCACCGCGTCCAGGAAGCCGTGCTGGAGCAGGAACTCGCTGCGCTGGAAGGTATCGGGCAGTTTCTGCCGGATGGTCTGCTCGATGACGCGCCGGCCGGCGAAGCCGATCAGGGCGCCCGGCTCGGCGATGTTGAGGTCCCCGAGCATCGCGAAGCTGGCGGTGACGCCGCCGGTGGTGGGATCGGTGAGGATGCTGATGAAGGGCACGCGCGCCTGGTCCAGGCGCATCAGCGCGGCGGAGATCTTGGCCATCTGCATGAGGCTGACGGCGCCCTCCTGCATGCGCGCGCCGCCCGAGGCGGAGACGATCAGCAGCGGGGCGCGCTGGGCTTGGGAGCGCTCGATCGCGGCGGTGATCTTCTCCCCCATCACGGCGCCCATGCTGCCGCCCTGGAAGCGGAAGTCGAGCGCGCAGATGTGTACCCGCCGCCCGCCCAGCGAGCCGGCCGTGGAGAGCAGCGCGTCGTACTGTCCGGTGGACTTCTGCGTCGCCGCGATGCGCTCCTTGTAAGGCCGTGAGTCGACGAATTCCAGCGGATCGGTGGTGACGAGCTGCCGGTCGAACTCCTCCCACTCGCCGTCGTAGAGCAGCCGGAGCCGGGCGGCCGGATCGATCTTGAAGTGGTGGCCGCACTTCGGGCACACCTGCGAGTTCTCCTCGAGCGCCTTGCGCCAAATGATCTGGCTACAGCCGTCACACTTCAGCCACAAGCCTTCGGTCCGCACGTGCTTCTCGCCGTGCTCGGGCTTTTCGACGTTCGGTTTCTTCCGTGTGAACCAGCTCATAGGCGCATGTCGGGGTTGCGAATCCGAAACAACCACGTTAGCGCGGGTAAGGATGGCCCCGCAAGGTGGTGAAAGCGCGGTAGAGCTGCTCGGCGAGCACCACCCGCGCCAGCTCGTGAGGGAGTGTCATGGGGGAAAGGGAAAGTAGCAGATCCGCGCGGGACTTCCAAGGCTCCGGCAGGCCGTCGGCGCCGCCCAGGACGAACGCCAGGTCGCGGCCTTCCAGCATGCAGCGGCCGACCAGCGCGCTGAAACCGGCCGAGTCCAACGCTTTGCCGGAGGGATCGAGCAGAGCCTTGACGGCGGCGGGATGGCGGGACTCCAGGTCGAATCGCCCGGGCGCGATCTCCCGCATCTCGCAGCGCACGAAACGCCGCGAGCGCTCCAGGTAATCCGCTGCCATGGCGTTGGCGTTGCGGTCGCGAGGCTTGCCGATAAAATAAATGAAAACCCGCACCCATCCTCCATTCTAGGGGAGGGCGCGGGTTCCGGACGGACGGCCGTTAGTTGAAGAACGCCGCGTTCTTGCCCGCCCACTCCGCCTTGTCGGCCGGGAGGTCGTCCAGTGCGTAAATTGCGCTGGTCGGGCAAACCGGAACGCAAGCGCCGCAATCGATGCACTCATCCGGGTTGATGGCCAGGGCCGGGATCTCCTCGAAACCGGCTTCGTCCTTCTTCGGGTGGATGCAATCTACCGGGCAGGACTCAATACACAGTTCATCTTTCGTGCAAGCATCGGTAATAACGTAAGCCATAGCATACTGATTGGTGCAATTCGGGGGCCATGAGATGGAGCGCCAAAACCCGCGCCAATCCGGCCTCGGACCGGAGAGCCTGGCATCCCGCTGCGCGATATCCCCCAATTCCGCTGCGCCCGGGACTGCTGAATCGCGCACCGCTCGGCCGGCCGCCGTGCCCGCCCCAACGCCGGTGAGCCAGCCGTCCTCAAGGGTCACCACCCGCCGCGGCACGAAATTCTTCCAGGGCCGTGCGGGTAGACCTTCTCGACGTTGCGCGGCGAGATCCTCCCCGGCCTCTGCTTACAGCACCAGGCGCAGGCCCAACTGGAATACCCGCCCGTCGTTGAGCGTGTTGGTGATCCGTCCGAAGGAAGGCGAAGAAAGGTTGCGCTGCGCCTCGTCGAACTGCGCGTGGTTGGTCAGGTTGTAGGCCTCGCCGCGCAGGATGGCGCTCCATTCCCGGCGGCCTCCGAAGCGCCAGAGTTTGCTCACCGCCGCGTTCCAGTTGGCGATGCCGGACTTGCGGAAGGTGTTGCGGCCGAGCGAACCCGCCATCTGGCCGGGACGGATGAAATCGAAGCGGTCGCGGCGCAGGATCGACGGTGCGGTGTCCGGGTGCGAAATCGTCATTCCGAGAATCGATGGATCGAGGATGTTGGGGCGGTCGCTTGGTCCCCCGTCGACGTTGCCGAAGCCGGGCGAATCCGAGCCGACAAACAACGTGAAGGGTGTGCCGGTCTTGAGCATGGTGGCGCCCGAGATCTGCCAGCCGTTGGCCGCCGCCGCCAGCCAATGCCCGGCCGGGGCCGGACCAGGAAGGTCGTAGGTGTAGGAGACCAGCAGGGCGTGCGTCGAATCGAAGATGCTCAACGATTTCTTGTCCTTTCTTGATTCGTATTGATACTGGCTGCGTCCCTTGGTGACATCCAGGTTCGCGGCCGTGAAGGAATACTCGGCGCCTTCGTCGATGGCCTTGCCGAAGGTGTAGCTCAGGCTCCAGCTCAGGCCGCGCCGCCAAGGCATCTGAAGGCCGATCTGCGCCGCGTCCAGGTAGCCGATGCCGGCGTTGACGATGTGCTTCACCTCGTAGTAGCGCGGATCGGCGCGCCGCTGATCGACCGTCGCCAGGGTCAAGGGCACTCCGGGGACGGGATCGGCCCGGTTCATGATATAGACATTGGGCGTCTTGAAGGTGCGGCTGCCGAGGTAACCGGCGCGCAACAGAGCCTCGCCCGGCAGGCGCCGCTCGATCGTCAGGTTGTACTGGTGAACGTAGGCCGCCACCAGATCCGGCGAGAGAAACGTCGGGGCGGTCCGGCCGGATGTCTGCGAGACGTTGCGCAACGGATCGAGCAGATCCGGGTTCTGCACCTGGACATAGCGCACCAGTGGCAAATTGTTCCGCACCTGCTGATAGGTGACCGGTTGCAGCGGACTGAACGACACGCCGTAGGAGGATCGCACCACCCAGGCTCCGGGGCGGAAGGCCAGCGCGAAGCGCGGGCTGAAGTTATTGCAGTCGCAGCCGTAGGGCAGAACGTCGCGGCGGCGGATTTCCACCGGCGTGGTGTCGAGCGAATAGCGCAGGCCCCAGTAAATCTCCAGCTTCGCCGCCGCCTTCCAGCGGTCGGCGAAGAACGCGTTCGCCGACCAGTTCCGGTAGCCGCGCGACAGCTCGCCAAGCGTGATCTCGTAGGCCGACGGCGTCCCCAGCAGGAAGTTCTGGATGGCAGTCCGCCCGAAGCTGTTCGTGAACTGGAAGAAGCCGCGGTGACTGGTGCCCTCGACGCCGTTCAACTGCACCCGGGTCAGGTCGCCGCCGAAGGTCAGGGTGTGCTTTCCGCCGCCGAGCGGTCGCATGCCTTGCGCTCCCCAGCGGAACGAGTTCAGCGCGCGGTCGATGGGGAACTGGCTGTCGGGCCCGAGCTCCTCGATTTGGAAGCCGATGCGCACGCGCGGGCCGACCGCGTTGGGTTCCGGCCTCAGCAACGACCGCACCCGGTTGAAGGAAAACCCCGCCAGCCATTCGCCCCCGCCATCCCAGAGGTGGCGCCAGCTCGCGCGCGAACGGTGGGAGTGAATCTCGGTGTCGGGATTCTGCCCGGCGACGAGCTGGAAGGCCCGGATCCGCTGGCGCGTGAGCGCGTGCGAGAGGACCAGTTTATCGCCCGGGGTGAACTCGCGCTCCAGGCGCAGCGTGCCGTCGGTGTCGTCGATGCGCTGCGGCGAATTCGTGTTGAGCGCGCGCGGGTCGAAGTCGGGCCGGTTCGGCAGGCTCGCCGGGTAGGCTGCCAGAAAGCGCGCCACCACCGCGCGCAGGCGCGGCTCGGTTGCCAGCGGAACGCGCTCGCTGGCCAGCGGCACCAGCACGTTGCCGTTGACCATGCCGCGGATCTTGCGCTGCGCCGCCGTGGCGCTGAGCGACCAGGCGCGGAAAGCTCCTGTGACGCGCCCGCCATAGGCGTTGCGCCGCGAGGGCAACACGTCACCCACCTGAAAGAACGCGCGCGCGTTGAACACGCTGTTCTGATGCCAGTGGTAGAGTTCGCCATGCCAGGCTTGCGGGCGCGCCGACGGCCGCACGACGGCCGGCTCGCCGGGAGGCCGGCCGTGCTCGCTCCCGTAGTAGGAAGACTCCACCGGCGCTTCAGAGACCAGGGTGAGGGTGCTGCCCAGCCGGATGCCCGCTTCCTTGATGGCGTTATTGTCGATCTGATAGACGGCGACGTTCTCGTTGCGCTGCGCCGCCGAATCGAGCCGGCTCCGCGGCGCGGGCCGCTGCCCGGAAGCCGCCGCCGGGGCGGAATTGGCGGCCGGGGCGGGACCCTGTGCGCCCGCCGCGAACGCCGCCAGAAAGAACAGTGCGAAACACCGCATTGCTACGAGTGTAGCGCGGCGGCCGCGTCATAATAGGCGGTGATGGATATTGCCTATTCGCCATCCCCCCAGGACGTGGAGCGCTACCGGAGCCTGCGCGCCTTGTGCAAAGCTCTCAACAGCAGGATGTTGAAGATTGTTCCAAGGCATGCGATGCTCGAAACCGCAGAAGCCATCGGCATCCAGCGCGACGGTGTCCTGATCTTTGAGACCCAGGATGTAACCAGCGTGCACATGGACTCCTGCCTATATGATTGGTGCGAGGACGGCGAGAACCTCGTCCAGCGGTATGCCCGCCAGCACCCCGCCGAGCCCTGCACGGATGAGAGCCTGCTGTTGGATGCCTGCCTGCGGGCGAAATTCGCCGTGCTGGTGGTTCAGTCGGTGGCGCCGGGAGCGGGCGTTTCTTGCAGGGACATCCTGAACGGTATGGACTTGTTCGTCATGGACATGGGACTCGGCGACACCGCCAGCCCCGGGGCCGCGTTCGCTACCCGGATCATCCCTCTCGGAGGGTACTGGATGACGGGCGGCGCCGGACTTCCCACCCCGATCTGGATACCGTTCTGGACGAGTTGGACCGGTTGAGAAAGAGCGGTAACAAGGCGTTCGATGGCCCCGGCGGAATGGCGCGGATGATCGTGCGCGCCTGCCTGGCCGCCGGCGCCGCGAAGTTCATCCGTTATCAAGACGCTACGCCGCCTCCGGGGAAGACGAAGAAGCAGCGCCGGCGCTGATGCGCGGTGCTCGTCAGGAAGCGGGCAGCGTGTAGGTGTGAATCAGGCGCGCGTGGGCGCTGTGATCAGGACCCGCTCCACGCGCCAAGTTGGGCAGATACACCTGCTCCAGTCCCCCCTGCTTGTTGAACAGGGGAGCTGCTTTTCCCACCCAGGCGTAAACCGGCTCGGTGAGTTCGATCTCGATCACCAGCGTGCGGACCCCCTTGAAGGCCTTGGGCATCGCCTGCCCATGCTGCCACTGGCGGCGCAGGGCGGCGGTGTCCGGCGCGTCCAGCAGCGCGCTGAACACCTCCCGTTTCATCCACCACGTCTTCATGAAAATCCCCGAGACGATGGGGAAATCCAGGCGCAGCAATCTTGTCCCCGCCTCCAGCCGTACCTTTTCCGGCTCGCCGGTGAACGACAGCTCCACATCGTAGTCCAGCCGGGAGCGCGCATTGTGCGGGTGGCGCACGTCGTGAAAGGAGTACTCTTCGTTAAGGATCATGCGCGGACAGCCCCGCGAAATATTGTAACGGACCATGCGACACTGGAGACAAGTCCCATGCCGAGCGTATTGCTGATGGCTGCCCTGGCGGCCGCGGGCGGCGTGGTTGTCGAGCCGGCGGCCAACCTGTACTCGAGGCCCTCGCTCGAGGCGGACGTTGTTTCCCAGGCCATCTACGCGGCCAACATCGGCCTGCTCGAGGAGAAAGACGGCTGGGCGCGCGTGCAGACCGCCGACGGCTACACGGGCTGGATGCCGGCCGCCTCGTTTCTTCGCGCCGCCCGGCCCTATGCTGCCGCGGGGCGCGTCGCGCAGGTGGCGAGCCTGTTCGCGAACCTCTACCGCGAACCCAGCGTCACCCGGCGCCGCCCGCTCCTCACCGTGCCGTTTGAGACGCGCCTGGAAGTTGCCTCCGAACCGGAGCGCGAAGAGCGCCGCTGGATCGAGCTGCGGCTGCCCGGCGGCGGCGAAGCCTGGGTGCAGCGCGGCGACGTCGAGTTCGAACCGGCGCCGCTGTCCATCGAGGCAACCATCGCGCTCGCCCGGCGCTTCCTCGGCCTGCCCTACCTGTGGGGCGGCGCCTCCAGCTTCGGCTTCGATTGCTCCGGCTTCACCCAGATGCTCTGCCGCCGGCGCGGGGTCATGATCCCGCGCGACGCCGGACCGCAGGCGCGCTGGGACGGCATGGCGCCGGCCGGGCGGGAGGAGCTACAGGCGGGCGATCTCATCTACTTCGGCTCGTCACTTGAGAAGATCACGCACACCGGCATGTACATCGGCGGCGGCGAGTTCATCCACTTCACGACGCACGGGCGGCCGGTGGCGCAGATCAGCCGCCTCGGCGACCCCCATTGGACAAGGCTTTTCGTGTGCGCCAGGAGATTGAAACCGTGAACCGCCGCCACTGGATGAAGACCTTCGCCTCCGCCGGCGCGCTGCCGGCCGTCACCGCCGCCGCTCCGGCCCGCATCGAGACCGAAATCGTCCGCCTCAAGCTACGGCACACCTGGACGACCACCATGTCCTCCAGCGAACACCGCGACGTGCTCTACGTGCGCTACGTCCGGGACGGCCTCACGGGCCGCGGCGAGGGCGCGCCCATCGTCCGTTACAACGAGTCGGCCGGATCGGCGCGGAAGGCGGTGGAGTCGGTGGCGCCGCTGCTGGCGGCGGCCGAACCGCGCCATTTCGCGGAAGTGATGCGCCTGGTCTTCGAGCGCATTTCCGGCGAATGGGCCGCCAAGGCCGCCATCGATATCGCGCTGCTCGACTGGGTGGGGCAGAAACTGGGAGTTCCCATCCACGGCTTGTTCGGCCTCGATCCGCGCCAAGCGCCCGTGACCACTTTCTCCATCGGAATCGATACGCCCGAGACGATCCGGGAGAAGGTGCGGGAGGCGGAGGCTTATCCGGTACTCAAGATCAAGGTGGGACTCGCCAGCGACGAAGCGGTGATCGAGGCCGTGCGCAGCGTCACCAGGAAGCCGCTGCGGGTGGACGCCAACGAGGGCTGGAAGGACAAGGAGGAAGCGGTGCGCAAGATCCGCTGGCTCGAAAAGCAGGGGGTCGAGATGATCGAGCAGCCCATGCCGGCGGCGATGCTCGAAGAGATGAAGTATGTGCGCGCCAAGGTGAACATCCCAGTGGTGGCCGACGAAGCCTGCCTGCATCCGGCCGACATCCCGCGCCTGGCGCCCTATTTCGATGGCGTCAACGTCAAGGTGGACAAGTGCGGCGGATTGCTGGAGGCGCACCGCATGCTTGAAATGGCCCGCGCGCTGGGTCTGAAGACCATGCTCGGCTGCATGGTTTCAAGCTCCGTGGCCATCACCGCCGCGGCGCATCTTTCGCCGCTGGCCGGCTACGCCGACCTGGACGGGAATCTGCTTATCGCCAACGATCCGTTTCGCGGCGTGCGGGTGGAAAACGGCAGGCTGGTGCTGCCGGAGCGCCCGGGGCTGGGCGTGACGCCGGCCTGAGGCGCCCTAC
>CAKZVG010000159.1 GCA_937921835.1 uncultured Bryobacteraceae bacterium
GCGCCTTCGATGGTCTCGTGGGTCTCCAGGTAGGCGCCGATCGCCGCCTGCTGGGTCGGCGAGTAGCCCAGCGTGCCGAGGGCCGAGGGCACCGTCTGGTTGACGATCTTCAACATCCCGCCGCCGACCAGCTTCTTGTACTTGATCAGTGCGATGTCCGGCTCGATGCCCGTCGTGTCACAGTCCATCATGAAACCGATGGTCCCGGTGGGAGCCAGGACGGTGACCTGGGAATTGCGGTACCCGTAGTCGTGACCCAGGGCGTAGGCCTCGCGCCAGACGGTCTCGGCCTCGTCGAGCAGACTTTCAGGCACCCGGTTGGCGGTGATTCCGTTCACGGCGGCCCGGTGCTTGCGGATGACCTCGAGCATGGGCTCGCGGTTCTCGGCATAACCCTCGAAGGGTCCGATCTGGCTGGAAATCTCGGCGCTGGTCAGATACGCCTGGCCGCACATAATGGCGGTGACGGCGCCGGCCCAGGCGCGGCCCTGGTCGCTGTCGTAGGGAATGCCGAGCGACATGAGCGTCGCGCCCAGATTGGCGAAGCCCAGCCCCAGCGGACGGAAGTCGTGCGAGTTGCGGGCGATCCTGGCGGTCGGGTAGCTGCTGTTGTCCACCAGGATCTCCTGCGCCAGAATCACGGTGTCGACGGCGTGGCGGAAGGCCTCGACGTCGAACTGCCCCCCGGCGGTGAACTTCATCAGGTTGAGCGACGCCAGGTTGCAGGCCGAGTCATCCAGAAACATGTACTCCGAACAGGGGTTCGAAGCGTTGATCCGGCCGCTCGCTTTGGAGGTGTGCCAGCGGTTCACCGTGGTGTCGAACTGCATTCCGGGATCGCCGCACTGCCAGGTGGCTTCCGCGATCTGCCGCAGGATCTCGCGCGCCTTGTAGCGGTTGACCGGCTGGTTGGAAATGCGGGAGCGGGTCCACCAGTCGCCGTCCTCGACCACCGCCTGCATGAACTCGTCGGTGACGCGCACCGAGTTATTGGCGTTCTGGAAGAAGATCGAAGCGTACGCTTCGCCGTCGAGCGACGGGTCGTAGCCGGCGTCGATGAGCGTGTGGGCCTTCTTTTCCTCCTTGGCCTTGCACCAGATGAACTTCTCGATATCGGGGTGATCCACGTTGAGGATCACCATCTTGGCCGCGCGCCGCGTCTTGCCGCCCGACTTAATGACCCCGGCGAAGGCGTCGAAGCCCTTCATGAAGCTCAGCGGTCCGGAGGCGCGCCCCCCGCCGGACAGAATCGCGTTCTCTTCCCGCAGCGTCGAGAGGTTCGTCCCCGTGCCCGATCCCCACTTGAACAGCATGCCCTCGGTCTTCGCCAGGTCGAGAATGGATTCCAGGGAATCCTGCACCGAGTTGATGAAACAGGCCGAGCACTGCGGCCGCGGGTCGCCGGGGTCGAGCTTGCGGATGGAGTCCGACGGCTCGTCATAGAACCAGCCGTAGCCGCGCGCCTCCTTCACGCCGACGTTGAACCAGACCGGAGAGTTGAAAGATGCCTTCTGGGTCAGCATCAGGTGCGCGAGTTCGGCCCGGAAGTTCTCGGCGTCGGCGGGGGTGGCGAAGTAGCCGTCGTTCTGCCCCCAGCCGGTGATGGTGTCCACCACCCGGCGCACAAGCTGCGCCACGCTGCGCTCCCGCTCCAGCGATCCCAGTTTGCCGTGGAAGTACTTGCTGGCCACGATGTTGGTGGCGGTTTGCGACCAGTCCACCGGAACCTCGATGTCCCTTTGCTCAAAAATGATCTGGCCTTTGTCGTTGGTGATGGTGGCGCTTCGTAACTCCCATTCCAGGTCGTCGTAAGGCGTCTTTCCGGCCTCCAGGCGGGCGGTGAAAAACCGGGGAAAGCTCACGCCGGTCCTCTGGTCCCTGGGCAGGGCCCGCTTGGCGTCTTTGTCTACTGTGGTCGGATCTACGGTCAACTGTCCCATGTCTCGTGGTTCCTGTTCTCGGGGTAATTTCGTGGCTGTTGGCCATGATGCCCCAATATCTAGTGGTTCGTCAAGGAATTTATCTACTGGTTGTGCAGCATCTTACGAACTCTCAGAAAAACCCGACCTGGCCCGAGTGGTCCGGAAGCGGGTTGCCGGCCTGCCGCCGCCGGCGCGAACCGCAATCAGGAAAGCAAGGCGGGCAGCTAGCGGCCCGGCCCGCCAGGCGCGGCCACCTCGATCGCAACGGGAGCGAAGCCGCGCTTGCCGAGGCGCATCTCCAACCGTTTCAGACCCGGCGCCAACCCTTGCGGAAGCTGGAAGTTGATTTCGTGGCGGGGTGGGAGCGGATCGGTCTCGAAGATGTCGAAACCTTCGGCCGGGATGCCGTCCACGGATGCCTGGAAGGATGAGGGGGCGGCGGCTTCTTCGAGGGTCACCTTCACCGAACCGGTGACGATGCGCGTGCCCGAGAGCAGGTCGATGCCGTCGCTCACCGAGACTACGCGCGGGACGGCGGGTCCGGGCGGGATGACTCGCAGCCACGACGCCGGCGCGGCGGGCTGCGCGAGCCATTCGAGCCAGACCGGCTGGAGTCCGGTCGCCAGACCCGGCGGCAAAGCGGCGTTCATCTGCCGCAGGCCGTCGGCTTCGGCCGGTCCAAGATAGAAGCCGAAACCCTCGGCCCCGCCGATGCGGACCTTCAGATGATTCAGGTCGCAGTCCTCGGGGACACCTTCCAGCCACAGGGCGATCGAAGCGAACCGGCCGCGGTTGGGCGCGGCGGGCTCGGAACTGTGCGCGTTGGTAATGCGCCGGATGCGGACCTGCCAGCCACCCGGCCCGGCGGCGAGCGAGCGCGCCCAGCCGGCGGGCTGCTTGCGCAGCGTGGCCCACATGTATTGGGTGGCGGCGCCTTCCAGAGCGAGCAACTGGAAATCGGACTGGCGCGCGAAGGCGGCGATGTCGCCGGCGCTGATGCGCGCGCCGCTCCAGGTGTCGTAGCGGCGCGCGGTTTCCGGAAGGCCGTTGATCTGGCAGCGCAGGATGCCGCCCGGCTTGAGCACGCGGTGGCTTTCGCGCAGGTACTCGAAGACCACCTCGCGGCTGGGGATGTGCTGGAAAACGGCGTAGGAGTAGACGAAATCGAAGGATGCGCTGGCGAAGGCGGCGAGCGTCGCGCCGTCGTTGTGATGGACGTGGGCGTGCGGGATGGCGCGCAGATTCTCGCGCGCCCGGGCGATCATTTCGTCGGAGACGTCGACGCCGTGGATCTCGCCGAAGCAGGCGCTCAGCGGACGCATCAGGCGGCCCGGCCCACAGCCGATTTCAAGCGCGCGCCGGGAGCCGGGCGCGGCCGGCGGCAAGCGTCTCAATTCGGCGCGGAGGCCGTGCGCCAGGTCGTTGGCGGTGGCGAAGAACTCCTCCTGGTCCTGCCCACGCCGTCCGAAGGCGACGTAGTAGTGCGCGTCCTCGCGGGCGCGCTGGTTCCAGTCCTCGCGCATCTGGCGGCTGAGGTCCGCGCGGCTCATTCCGCGCCTCCGTCGAGACAGCGGTTTTGGAGAATGGTGTTCGCGGCGAGATCGACACCCGGCGCGGCGGCAATGCAGCGGGTTTTCATCTTGTGGCCGGAGATGACGTTGCCGCGGATCAGGTTGCCGCGGGTGACGGCCGGACGCTCGGCGCGCCGGCCGAGGTAGATGCCGGATTGCAACAGGTCCGGCTCGCCCGGAAAGTGCGCGCAGCCGTAGCGGGCCCGGCTTTCGTTGCAGCCGGCCAGGTTCAGGCGGAGCAGTTCGTTGCCGGTGATCCGGTGCCCGCCGCCGAGGAGGAAGATGCCGCCGAACTTAGCGCCGTCGATGCGGTTCCGCGTGATGACGATGCTTTCGCTTTGCATGTCCGGGTTGGTGTTGTTCATGACGATGCCGTAGTGGCCGAAAGGGTAGTCTTCGGCGCGGCCGCGATTGCGGCAGACGTTTTCCCGCACGGCGCCGTGGTGGAAGCCGTCCAGGTCGATGCATTTGCCGTTGATCTCCTCGAAGCGGTTGCGGGCGTACAGGCTGGCGTCGACGTTACCGGCCGTGTCGATGGCCACCGGCGTCCCGCCGCCTTCGACGTCCACCTCCTCAACCGGCCAGCCGATGCGCGCGCCCGTATTCTCCTCGACGCGCACGCGGGTGGCGTGTCCCACCTGGATGGCGTCGCGCGCGATTTCCGAGAAGCGGTTGCCGCGGATGAGGCCGTCGCTGGCGCGCGGGGAAGTGTAGAGCGAGTGCGTCCAGACGCCATTGCCGCGCACGCGCTCAAACACCGAATCGAGCACCTCGAAGCCGGCCGTGCCGCCCTCGATCAGGATGCCGCCGGTGGTGTTGTTGCGCCCGGCGGTGTTGCGCGAGCCGCTGTCGGAAACGGTGACGCCGCGGATGCGCGCGCCCGCGCCGCCATGCACCAGAACGGCGAAACCGGCGATGTTGCGGAAGCGGACTCCTTCGACCGACAGCCCATCGACGTTCTCGGCCAGGATCCCGTTGTGGGGCGTGAAGCGCGCGAACGGCGTATCGTGAGGGGGCAGCCCGGAGCGGACTTCGAGCGCCGCGCGGTTGCCGTCGATGGCGAAGCCGGCGAAGCGGACCCGCGCCCCGCCACGGCAGACCAGCACGGCGCGGCCGCGAAAGCCCGCCGACGCCCGCAGCGTGGTGCCCGCCGGGGCTCCGCGGATCTCGAGCCCGCGCGCGCCCTCGGGCAGCGCGAGCTCGGCCGAGATCTCGACCTGCCCCGGGGGCAGCTCAATGACGCCCTGGGCCGAGGCGAGCAGACGGCGCAGTTGCGCTTCCGAGGCGCTCCCGGCGGGGACACACAGCAGCAGCGCGAGCAGAAACAGCGGCA
>CAKZVG010000160.1 GCA_937921835.1 uncultured Bryobacteraceae bacterium
GCCTGGGCGGCGCTGGTCACCGGCCACGAACTGCGCCGTGAGTTCGTGGCCGCGGCGTGGCTGGGGCTGGCCGTGGCGGCCATTGAACTCGGGCGCAGCCGCGGGCGCGAGTTCCGCTGGTCCGGGTTCGCGCTCGGAGCCGCCGGACTGGCCGCCGCGCTCGTTCTGAACGCCGTGGACACCGGCTATGCCGCGCCGGCGGCTCTGAAGGCGGGAACGCTGCTTGCTGCGGCGGCCTGTTTTGCGGCCGCGCTCCGCCTGGCCGGTGGGGCCCGCGCCGCTTCCTCCAGCGCGGGGGCGTTCTTGCTGGCGGTCTTCCTGTGGCACGCCTTGCCCGGCGCCGCCGTCGCCGCCGCCTGGGCGGCGCTGGGGGCCGTGTTGGTTGCCGCCGCCTGGCGGACGGGCCACCGCCCCTTCGCCGTCCACGCATTGCTGCTGGGCGCGGCGGGGTTCATCCGCGCCTGGGCGCACGATTTCGGGCTCGACGGGACGATCGGCGCCATCCCGCTCCGCGTGGCCTCGGGAGGGGGAGTGGCGGCGCTACTGTTCGCCGCGCAATTTCTGGCGCGGGACCGCCGCGCGCGCGCCTTCTACGCGCTCCTCGGGGCGGCCACGCTTGCCGTGCTCGCGGGTTACCAGGTCTCCGGCCGCATGCTGACGGTGGCCTGGGGCGCGGAAGCCGCGCTGCTGCTTGCCGGCGGCTTCGCCGCGCGCGAACGCGTGTTGCGGCTCTCCGGCCTGCTCCTGTTCCTGCTGTGCCTCGGCAAGCTGTTCAGCCACGACCTGCGGGAGTTGGACGCCTTCAGCCGCATCGTTTCGTTTCTGGTGTTGGGTCTGTTGCTGGTGGCGGCGTCCTGGGTCTATAGCCGCCTCCGGGAGTAACGCGCGCCGGGCAAGCCGGCGCCTACCCTTTCTTGCCCGTCACCAGCTCCCAGGGCGCGACGTTGGAGCGTTCGGCCCAGGCCTCATACTTCGCCAGCAACTCGCGAGCCTTCGCGGGCTGGGATGAAGCAAGGTTGTTCATTTCGGTGCGATCCGCTTCGAGGTCGTAGAGTTCCCAGGCGCCCGGATGGCGGGAGACCAGCTTCCATTTGCCCTGGCGCACGGCGCGGTTGCCTTCGTGCTCGAAGTAGATTTCCGAGTGGCCCTCGCGCCGCCCTTTGTGAAGCACCGGCAGCAGGCTCTTGCCCTCGAGCGGGGTGATCTTCCGGCCCGCGAACTCGGCCGGGTATTTCGTGCCCGCGGCGTCCACGCAGGTGGCCATGATGTCGATGACGTGGCCGGGGTCGTGGGCCAGGCGGCCGGGCTGTCCCTGAATGCCGCGCGGCCAGTGCGCGATGAGCGGCGTCGCGATGCCCCCCTCGTGCACCCAGTGCTTGTAGAGGCTGAACGGCGTGTTGCTGGCGTTCGCCCACGGGATGCCGTAGCTCTGGTAGGTGTCCTCCGGCCCCGGCATGATGGAGGGAATGTTGCCGAGGCGCACCGGCCGGCCGTCGCGCGTTGTCCGAGGGATGTGCAAGCCCTTCCAGTTGGGGTTGAGTTCCTCGGCGCAGCCGCCGTTATCGGCCAGGAAGAGGATCAGCGTATCGTCGAGGGCTTTGGTTTTCTCGAGCGCGCCCAGCACCTGTCCAATGCCCTGGTCCATGCTGTCGACCATGGCCGCGTAGACTTCCATGCGGCGCTGCTCCCAGGCTTTGTCGGGCGCGTCGTTCCAGGCGGGCGCGGCCGGATCGCGCGGCGTCAGCGGCCAGCGGCCCTCCACCAGTCCCATCCCGATCATCCGCTTGTGCCGCTCCTGGCGCAGCGCATCCCAACCCGGCTTGTAGCGGCCGCGGTAGCGCGCGATGTCGCCTTCGAGAGCGTGCAGCGGCCAGTGCGGCGCGGTGTAGGACAGGTAGAGGAAGAACGGTTCGGGTTTGGGCGCGTACTCCTCGACGAAACGCGCCGCCTGGCGGCTGAGCGCGGTGGTGTAGTAGAAGTCCTTGCCCTCGGGCTCGACATACTCGTTATCGCGCGTCAGCGTGACCGGGTTGTAGAAGCAGCCCGCGCCATGGATGGTGCCGTAATGGTGCTCGAAGCCGCGCTGCAAGGGCCAATTGTGCTTGGACGGGTTGACTGGCGTGACGTGCCACTTGCCGCACATCAACGTGCGGTAGCCGGCGGGCTTGAGGACTTCGGCGATGGTGACGCACTGGCGGTTGAGGTCGCCGCGGTAGCCCGGCAGTTTGCGGTCCTCCATCATGTGGCCGACGCCGGCCTGGTGCGGATACAGGCCGGTGAGTAGCGAGGCGCGCGTCGGGCAGCAGCGGGCGGTGTTGTAGAACTGGGTGAAGCGCACGCCCCGCCGCGCCAGGCGGTCCAGGTTGGGCGTGCGGATCTCGCCGCCGTAGCAGCCGATGTCGGAGAAGCCCATGTCATCGGCCATGATCACAATGATGTTGGGCCGCTTCGCGGCCGGAGCGGCCAGCGCGCCGGCGGCGCCCGCCAGCGATCCGAGAAAGCTCCTGCGGTGCATTGTTACCCTCCTGTGGTCCGCGCCCGGGCCGATTCCCGCGGGCCGCGGTCCGGTCTTCAGCGCTCGCTTGCCCAAGTGGCGCGGATGGACCACTTGTCCCACAACTCCTGGCCGGCGAGCATCTTGATGAACAATCCGCCCACCACCGAGCGGGCCTTGAATCCACGCTGCCTGCCGTCGTGGGTCCAGTACCAGTCCGAGAGCGGCACGCGGGTTGGCGTCTCGGCGGCGAATCGGTAGGCCGGCGCGACGAACGCCTCGAAATCCTCGCGCGATTCGGCCAGCGTGGCGGTCCAGAGAATCCAGTCGAGCTTGGTGTACTGGCTGCGGTTGTCGAGCGGCAGTCCGAAGGCGTTCTGCCTGGTCTTGTAATAGGCCACCTCGGTGCGCGCGACCTCGGGGGGAAAGACGCCCAAGCCGAGCAGCCGGTCCCACACCAGGTTGTATTTCTGGCTCCAGGTGCCGGGTTTGTCGAAGGCGAGGCGGTAGTGATCGCCGTCGTGGGCCAGTTTCATCCACTCCTGGGCGAAGTTGCGCGCCAGGGCCGTGTACTCGGCGGCTTCGTCCTGGCGGCCGGTCATGGCGCACAGCTTTCCGTAGGCGGCCAGCGCCAGGATGGCCTTGATGGAAAGATTCGCGTTGCGCGCCAGGTGGCCGGCGAAGTCGTCGGTGGAAAGTTGATTGGCGGGATCGAAGCCCTCCGCGCGCAGGTACAGGGCCCAGCGGGTGAGCAGCGGCCAGTAGCGCTGGGCGAACTCCGCGTCGCGCTCGACGTGCGCGATGGCGGCCATCAGCAGGAGCATGTTGCCGCTCTCCTCGACCGGCATCTGGCGCTCCTCGCTGGCTTCGCCGCCGCCATAGACCTGGCCGTTGGCGTGCGGGTAGCGCCCGAGGTCGTGCGGCGCGAAGGGAAAGCGCCAGCGCGGCAGTTTCGAATAGTCGAGAATGGGCTGCACGGAGGCGCGCAGCAGCTTGGGATTGAGCAGCAGAAACATCGGCGCGCTGGGATAAATGACGTCCACCGTCCCGATGCAGCCGTTGGAGTTGTTCTCTTTGGAAAAGTACAGCGGAGTGCCATCGGCGTCGGCCACCAGTTTGTGGGCCGCCAGCGCCTGCCGGTAGGCGAGCGCGCACAGCCGGGCGTACTCCTCGCCGCCCGCGCGCCGCAGGTCGGCCATCAGTTCTTCGTCGAACTTCTCCGCGCGGCCCGCCAGACCGGGATACTGGCGGTGCGCGGCCAGCAGCATCCCAGCGGCGTCCTCGCCGTTGCGGCGCCAGTAAGGACGCAGCCGGCGCTCGAAGTACACGATCGAGTAAAGGTCGTCGTAGGCCAGTATCAGGCGGCGCGTCACGGGCTGGGCGCCAACCTGACCGAGGTCGAAGGCGAACGACAGCGCCGCGGGGCGCTCTTCGGCCGGCCGGAAACCGGAAAGATCGTCGCTTGGAAACAGCGTCCCGGATTGCGCGAACACCGCGCGGGAGCGCGCCCGCTCCTGGACCACGTTGGCCACCCCTTCCCCGCCCTCAGCCGCCAGGTACAGGTAGCCCCAGTCAATGCGCAGATCGTCCCCGTTCTTGGCCAGCACCGGCTGGTCGAGTGAGCCAATGCGCAACACATCCAGACGCCCCAGACGGAATCGCGCCCAGGTGACCGGTTGATCGGGGGTGTTCACGGCGATATCGGCGGCCGCGTCGAGATACACCGCCACCCCGTGCGGGCGGGCGTCGGTGGAGCGGGCTTCCCAGACCACGTATGTCGCCGGGCGCGATAACACGTCCAGGTCCTCCGGCAGCGCGGGCGTGAGAAAGGTCAGCTTGAGCGCGATGCCGTGGCCGGCGAATTCGTAGATGGTGCGCGTGGGGAGCACTTCGAGGCGCGTCTGCGCGAGCGCCGGGTAGGGGACCGGGTCGCGCCGGCCGGCCGAGCCGGTGAGCGCAAAGGTCTTGCCGTCGATGCGCACCAGCAGGCCGAGCGAATGCGGGCGCCCGGTCCAGTGGCGCGTCGCGTCCTCGTGGAGCGCGTCTGCCATCGACCAAATGCTGAAATAGGGATCGTGCGCCACCAGGGGCGCGGCGGGCGGGCGCAGCGGTTTCAATTGCGCGCCGGCGGGCGCCAGGACCACCGCCGCCAGGATCGCCAGGCGCGCGGCCGCAAGGAATGGATCCGGAGAAGTCCCCTTCATCAGCTTCTACTTTTAGCAGGATCACGCCGCCCGGCGCGCGGATACACTGGAACTTTCGGGCAAGGCGCGCAAAACGGATTGCGGCGCCGGGAGGAGCGCCATGAAGATCACCGCCGTGGAAACGGTTTATCT
>CAKZVG010000161.1 GCA_937921835.1 uncultured Bryobacteraceae bacterium
AAGGTGAAATCGCAGAAGGAGGGCGAGGCCGTCATGGCGGTCTTCAACGCTCCCGATCCGGCCGGCCGGATCAAGGCGGTGGACGACCTGCTCGTCAACTTCGCCGACACCGAGTTCAAGGCGGTGGCGCTTCAGGTGGCCGCCGCGTCGGCGCAGCAGAACAACGACTTCGAGAAGATGATGCTGTACGCGGAGCGTGCTCTGGAGGCCGATCCGCAAAACTACCAGTCGATGCTCATGATGGCGGCCGGTCTGGCGCAGCGCACGCGCGAGTTCGACCTCGACAAGGAAGAGAAGCTGGGCCGTTCCGAGAAGCTCGCCCGCCAGGCCATGAGCCTGCTGGCGACGGCTCCCAAGCCGAACCCGGGGATCACCGACGAGCAATGGGCCGAGGCCAAGAAGGATCTGGAAGCGCAGGCCCACGAAGCCCTGGCCCTGGGCGCGCTGGTGCGGAAAAAGTACGACGTCGCGATCGCCGAGTTCAAGCAGGCGGTCGAGGGCGCGGCCAACCCCGATCCGGCGACCATGGTCCGTTTGGGAGCGGCCTATAACCTGGCCGGGAAGCACGACGAGGCCATCGCGGTGCTCGACAAACTGATGGCGCAGCCCGAACTGCATCCCACGATCCGCCAGTTCGCGCAGGCCGAGAAGGTGCGCGCCACGCAGGCCAAGGCCGGCGCCAAGCCCGCCGCGTCTCCCGCTCCGGCGCAGGTGGAGGTCAAACAGCCCTGACGGCGGGGCCGCGATGCCGGCCAAAGCGAAAGCACTTCCCGGGAATGGCGCGGCGCCGCAGGCCCGCGCTCCGGCCCTGCTGGAAGCCGCCATCGGCTACGAGTTCCGCGACCCCGCGCTCTTGTTGCGCGCCCTGTCTCACAAGTCCTGCTCCGCCGGGCCGGCCGGCGGGACGGAACGGGGCGGCGACAATGAGCAACTCGAGTTTCTCGGCGACGCCGTCCTGGGCTTCGTGGTGAGCGACTGGCTGGTCCGCCGCTACCCCTCCCTGCCCGAGGGGCGGCTCTCGAAACTGAAGGCGCACCTGGTAAGCGCCGCGCACTTGTTCCCGGCCGCCGTCCGCCTCGATCTCGGCGCTTACCTGCGTCTGGGTCGCGGCGAAGAACTGAGCGGCGGGCGGTCCAAAAAGGGCCTGCTGGCGGACGCGCTCGAGGCCCTGATCGCGGCGGTTTACCTGGATGGCGGCATGGAGGCCGCCGCGCGCGTGGTCTCCTCGCACGTCATTGGAGCGTTCGACGCCGCCGACCTGGGAGTGGGGGACGCGGGCCTCGATTTCAAGAGCGCCCTCCAGGAATTGACGCAGACCCTAAAGCTGCCCGCCCCGCGCTATCACGTGGTGCGGGAACAGGGGCCGGAACACGCCAAGACCTTCACCGTCGAGGTTCGGCTCGGGAAGGACCTGGCCCGCCAGGGAGAGGGTCCTTCCAAGAAGAGCGCCGGCCAGCAAGCCGCGCGGCAGGCTTTCGAGGAGTTGACGGCGGCGGCGCTAAGGCCGGCAACTTCCTCGTAGCCCGTTTCTCTTGCCTGCCACGGCGGTGCGCCCGGTTGTCTCATTACTCTTCCGCGCCTTGCGCTTCCTGTGACGTCCCGTGGCCGCCGATGCTACCCTGAAGGGCGGCATGTCGGCCCCTTCCCTGCCCGGTGGCTTCGAACTGGAGATGGCTGCGCCGGGCGCCTGGCTCGCCCGGCATCGGGAACCGCCCGCTTACAGTTCCAACTCGGCAATCTTCGAGCTGGAAACCGGGCTGCTGGTCGTGGACACACAGTCGGCGCCGCAAGTGGCGGCCGGCCTTGTCGCACAAATCCGGGAGCAGGTCTCCGCCAAACCGGTTCAGTATGTCGTCTATAGCCACGCGCACTTCGATCACGTGCTCGGCACGCGGGCGTACCGCGAGCGGTGGCCAGGCGTCAGGGTCGTGGCATCCCGCGAATGCGCCGCCGGGATCGCGGAGATGGGCGCGGGCTGGCTTGCCGGTGTGGTCGCGTGGATGCGTGAGACGCTTGAAGCCGAAGCCGGGCTGCTCGGCGCGGACCGTGGCAGCGCGGCGGCGGCGCGCTGGGAGCGGCGGCGCTGTTACCTTGAGGAGTTCGCGCGCGTCATGGAAGGCGCCAGCCCGGTTCCGCCGGACCTGATCTTCGAGGGCGAATTCGAAATCCGGGACCCGCTCCAGCCGCTGCGCCTGTTGAGCTTTGGACGCGGGCACAGCGGCGGCGACGCGGTCGTGTTCAGCCCGTCGCGCCGCGCCGCCGCCACGGGCGACCTGGCCTACGACGCGCTACCATTCACCGGCGACTGCTACCCGGCCGATTGGATCCGCGCGCTCGACGGACTCGAGCGCCTGGATTTCGAGGTCCTGCTCGGCGGCCATGGCCCGGTCGCGAGGAAGGACTGCGCGGCTTGGACGCGCCGCTATCTTCGGGAGCTGCTCACGCTCGCCGAGCGGGCAGCGCGGGATGGCGTGCCGGCCGAGGAGTTCGCCGCCCGTATCGTCCCCGAGGAACTCCGGGCGCTCGAAGGCGGCCTCCGCGAACGCTGGACCGCCGAGCCGCGATCGCTGGTGAACATCCCCTCGCCCGGAGACGATCCCGCCCGATCCTTCACCGCCGCGGTCCGGCAGAGCGCCGCCGGTCTCTGCGCCCGGCTCGCGCCGCGGTCGTAGGAGTGTGTCCGGGAGGAGATGTGCGGCTCACGGTTCAATCCGAGGCCCGCAGCGTGGCACGTTTTTTGGGCGGGCGGATCCTGAAACGCGTTCGAGCCGCCGATTTCGCGCTCAGAGCATCCCCAGGGCGGGATTTCAACCAAAAAACCCTTGGTTATACCCTCTCAGGAGGCTTGCTGGGCGGCATAGAGCCGCAGAACGTTGTGCGTCAGGCACACCAGCGCCCGCTCCCCCTGAACTTTCCGGATTCCGGGTAGCACAAATTGCCGGAATCCCCGCGCTTGCATGGGGCACGGTGGTCTCCGTGTTGTTGCCGGCCCGTCGCAATGAGCCTTCGATCTTCTATTCCGGCTGATCGGCAGATCCCAGCCACCACAGATTCTCTTCCGGGCAATACCCGCTGCCGGCCAGAATACCCTCCGGCCGCTACCCACTCTGCTCTCGGATCGCCTCCACCGCCGCCTGCGGGTGGTGGGCTTGCACAAAGCCGTCGGCGACTTTCATAATCCGCGATTCCGGATCGGTGGCGTTGTACTGGTCTATATCCTCGGGCTTGGCCTGCTTCACCTCTTCGACGCTCCTGCCGGCGGCCGCCGCCATTTCCCGTGCACCTTGTTCGACCACCTTCCTGGCCTGCTTGATCCTGGCCAACCGCGTCTCCCGCCGCCGCAACTCTCCCGGCAACCCGGTTGGCCTTCACTTTCGTCCCATCCACCGAAACCCGCCACAGTTTCACTGCCCCGCTGTCGAAGGCCATCTCCAGCACCTGCTCAAACAGCCACAGCGGCGCCCCCAAGTGGAATTCGCGGAAATCTGAAATCGTGGGGAAACCCGGTTCGTTGCCCGCCGCCGAGACCTTAGAACCCGGTATCCTCCAGGATTTGTTTCCGGATCTTGCGCGACCTGAATACTCCCGTGCAGGAGCCGTACACCAACAGCGTCGCCATCAACTGCGGATCCTAAGGCGGCTGCCCCGGCTTCCGGTCTCCGCAATGAGCGTGAATCGCCGGATTCCCGGACCCAGTCTTGGGGCGCCGTTCCATGCCGCTGGCCGCGGACCGCTCCGGGGAGGGTGGCGGATACCGGCCGTAGCGCCGCCCGAAGGCGCCGCGCGCCCGAGGAATGCGGCCCCGGCTCGCCGTCAGAAGCTGAAGCGCAGTGCGAACTGCATCAGCCGCGGGTTGCTGGCGGAGGTGAACTGCCCGAAGCGCGTGTTCACCTGCTGGCCCGCGGCGTCAAAGCGGGCCCCGGTGTCGAGCCCGGTGAACTGCGTATGGTTGAAGGCGTTGTACATCTCCCAGCGGAACTGTAACCGCAGCCGCTCATAGAGCGGGATATTCTTGAACACCGCCACGTCCCAGTTGTTGACGCCCGGCCCGCGGATCAGGGTTCTGGCAGCGTTGCCGATGGTTCCGCGCGCCGGCATCCGGAAGACGTCGGTGCGGAAGTTGCGGCTGAAGGTGCGCTCGCTCTTTGGCAGCACCGGGTTCTCCAGCACCACGATGCGCGCGCCCTGCGAGGGCGTGCCGGTGACATCGGTCGCCACCACGGTCGAGTATCCGATGCCCAGCGGGCGGCCGCTAATGAAGCTGGTGATCCCCGACAACTGCCAGCCGTTGAGCACCCGCCGGAGGAGCGGGTTTCCAGTTTTCAGTTCCGGCACGTCCCAGATGTAGTTGATGTTCAGCACATGCGTCCGGTCAAAGTCGGCCAGCCCATAGTTCCAGATCCGCACCGGGACCAGCGGGCTGACCGAGTCCCCGTCGGCGTCGTTGAAATCCATGGCCTTTGACCACGTCCATGCCAGACCGAATTGCAGCCCGGCCGTGAACCGGCGCTTGGCCTGCACCTGGAGGGAATGATAATTCGAGGAACTGGCGCCCTCCATCATCTGGGCGTTATTGAAACCCGTATAGGGCCGCAAAAAGGCGGCCGGAAGCGGCGTGTTCCGGAGCGTCGGATCGGCGTTCCGCGGATCGAAGTTCGCCCCCATGGGAACCGGGTTCACGTCGCGGCGCCACAGCAGGTGGCGCCCCAGGGAGCCGCCGTAGCCCACGTCCAGCACCGTACCGAAACCGATGTCGCGCTGCACCGAAAGGCTGAAGTTCATGACGGTGGGCAGGTAGCCCTCCCCATCCGCCCCCACCACGTTGCTCGGGAACACCAGCCCGCTTGATGACAGCAGCGTGCTCAACTGCCCGAAGCTGACGACGGGGGTTTCAAGCAGGGGCGGCTGCCCGGTGATGGGTCCGGCGAATCCTTCGGTGAAGAAGCGGTTGTAGAACATGCCGAAGCCCCCGCGGACCGCCGTCTTGCCGTTGCCGGTGAGGTCGTAGGCGAAGCCAAAACGCGGCCCCCACTGGACGCCGCGGGTCTTGATCAGCGCACGCGGGTAACCATCCTCGCCGCCCCGCACCATGCCGTTGTAAGGGTTGCCCACGCCGGGAGCGATCGCGCCGATCTGCGCCACCGCGTACTCCCGCCCGGTCACCGGGTGCAGACCGATGCGCTGCCCGCGCGCGTTCAGCGCCGGCCGGATCAGTTGCGGCGCGCGCGCCGGATCATACCGCTCCGGGACGAAGCCCGCCAGGAAGTTGTCCTTCTCCACGATCGGCAGCGTGTAGTGCATGCGCATGCCGAGTTCCAGGGTCAGCCGCCGGGTGGCGCGCCAACTATCCTGCACGAACCATTCGTAGCCGCCGGTTCGCTGTTTCATCCAGGCCGGACCGCTGATCTCGGTGTAGGAGTTGAAGACCCCGAGGATGGCGTTCGCGTAGGCATAGTTCGTGTCCAAGGGATTGTTGACATTGCGCCCGAAATCGAACGACCCGTTAAATGGCACGGCCTTTTTCTGGTGGCGGTAGAAGGTTTCAATGTAGACCCCGGCCTTCCAGGTGTGAGTTCCCCGCGTGACGGTGAGATTGTCCGACCAGTTGAGCAGGTAGTATCGGTTGTAGATCGGGAAGCGTCCCTCGAACAACAGTTGGCCAGGTGTGCCCGGCACACCGCCGAAGGTGGCGTTCGGAAGCACCTTCAGCGGGTTCGCCGAGGGGCTGAATTGTCCAATTGTGAATCCCACCGTCTCGCGCAGATTCCGCTTTAGTTCTTCCTCCTCATATGCGTTCTCCGCCGGCTGGCTCAGGAATCCGAAGCTGAACTCGTTGACGACGGTCGGAGAAACAATGCGCGTATAGCGGGTGTTGAGGCTCTTGGCATGGCTCCACCAGGTGCGCTTCATCTGCGGCCAGTTCGCCGTCTGCGCTACGCCCACGTAGCCGGTCTGATCCTCGTTCCAGGCCGAGTAGCCGCCGGACAGGAAATTGTTTGAATTGATGTTGTAGTCCAATTTGAGCGTGGTCGTATTCTTCGGCAGTTCGTTCTCCGAGACGAAGGTGTAGTTGTACTGCCCGCGGGAGATGTCGCGGTTCGGGAAGTTCGGATCGTGAAAAACCTTCAGCAGCGCCTGCCCGTTGCGGTCGATGCGGCTGGCCGGAATGACGTTGCCGGGGAACAGGATGTTGTTGTTGAAGGGGTCGCGGATCGTGATGAGCCGGTTATTGACGTCCAGCGTCTGCGAGAAATCGCCGTTCTTCTCAAGGGGCGAAGGCATGGTTCTCGTGCCGGTCACCGAGTTGGTGGTGGGCCAGAACTCCTGATGCCAGAAGAAGAACAGTTTTTCCTTGCTCGAATTGAACTTGTTTGGAACATAGACCGGCCCGCCGAGGTTATAGGTCCAGGTGTTGAAGCGGTAGCGCGGCTTCCGGATGCTGTTCATGTTGTCGAAGAAGTTGCTGGCGTTGAATTGTTCGTGCCGCTTGAAGTAAGACCCGAGGCCGTGGAACTCCCTGGTGCCGCCCTTGGTCACGATCTGGATATTGGATCCGGCCATGCGGCCGTACTCGGCGGTGTAGTTGCTGATGAGGATCTTGACCTCGCTGACGGCGTCCTGGCTGACCACCATTTTCATCATGCTTCCGTTGCCCATATCGGTGGCGGGGACGCCGTCGATGGCGATGTTGTTAAAGGTCTGCCGGTTGCCCATTACGCTGAAATTCGACGCGCTGGACAGGTCGTCGGCCTCGGCGCGAACCACCACCCCCGGCAGCAGCGCCACCAGGTCCTTCACGTTGCGCCCGCGGATCAGC
Organism: uncultured Bryobacteraceae bacterium; assembly: GCA_937921835.1. Classification (GTDB taxonomy): domain Bacteria; phylum Acidobacteriota; class Terriglobia; order Bryobacterales; family Bryobacteraceae; genus CAKZVG01. The sequence goes on from CAKZVG010000161.1 coordinate 6,818, forward strand.
AAGTTGTCCACCTGCACGCTGGTGATTACGTCGGCGCGTTCGGCGCTCTGCGTCTGCACGATGGCGCCGCCCTGGGCCGTGACGGAGATGGTCTCGGTGAGGGCGCCCACCTCCAGCCGGATGATCCCCAACGGCAGGCGCTCGCCGGTGGCCAGAATGATGTCGCGTTTCTCGTATTTCTTGAAGCCGCTGCCGGCCACCGTGAGCGTGTAGGCGCCGGCATCGAGCCCGGTGAACAGGAAGTCCCCCTGTTCATTCGAGAACGTTCTGCGTTCCCTGGCCGTCGCGGTCTGCACCAGAGAAACCTCGACGGCTGGAACCCGCAAGCCGGAGGGATCCTCAATCGTCCCGGCGACGGAGCCGGTTACGATCTGGCTCCACGCCGGAAGTCCGGCCAACAGGCCGCACAGAAACGCAGCAGTGAGTTTGGCACGATACATGTACTCCTCCCTGGACCCTCTATCATTCGAATTCGGACGAGAACATCGCCGCGGAAGCTAACCCTCTCGCGATGTTCCTAACGATATTTGCATTCCACGCTCCTGTCAAGGGGGTTGTCGAATCGGCCCAGGGATTTCGCGTTGCGTCCGTGGAAACCCATCGCCGGTGCGCGCTGACGTGGGTGCGGCTCCCAGATGCGGGGCAGGGAGATTCGCAAAGCAGCAAAGCGGCCCTGGCGTGGGAGATCCCGGCCGGCTGAAAGCACCGGCCATTCCGGCTGTCGGCCGCCACCCCGATGTCGAAGGTGTCGAGCAGGAAGCGTGGATCCACGGGAGAAACGGCGAAGCATGCCAGCCACCCCGGTTCGGTCTTCACAATCCGTGACCTTCGCTCCGGGGACCTTCCCGGTTGGCGCTGGTCCCGCCAAAGAACCGTTGGGGCTCCCCGACGCGCCACCACCCGGCATCCGCCGCTCAAGCAACCGCGGCCGCGTGCGCCTGGAGGCGCGGTGCGGACCCGGCGCCGCATGCTAAACTCCCACCGTGCGTTCTTGTGGCAATCTCGCGGGAACCGCGCGCGCGGGGGGGCTTGATCCCTGCCTGCGCCGCGCTGTGGGGCTGGCATGAACCCGGCCCTTTCGGACCGGTGCACGCTGGCGGTTTATGAGCGCGAATTCGCGGCCCGGCACACGCTCGGCGGCGTGGTGCGGGAGTGGGCCGCGGTGAAGCCCGGCGCGCCTGCCATTGTCAACGCCAGCCGCGGCCAGACCGTGGACTGGCGGACGCTGGAGGCGGTCTCCGCCGGGCTGGCGGGGGT
>CAKZVG010000162.1 GCA_937921835.1 uncultured Bryobacteraceae bacterium
TGAGGTGCAGGATATGGAAGATGACGAAGGCGGCGATCGTCAACCCGCTCAGAATCATGGTGCGCGAACTGAGGCTCGACGCCAGGTTGGCCCGCATCCTGTAGGCCACGGGCCGCGCCGAGCGTTGCAGGCTCCACAACGCGATGGCCGCCCAGGCGTGCAGCGCCACCGAAGCCAGCAACACGATCCGGGCCCCCCACAACAGGGCCGGGGCCGAGCGCAGCAGTTCCGCGTAGTGGTTCAGTTTCACCGGCGTCTCTCCGGCGCGCACCGCCAGAGCGTCCTGGTAAACCTGCAAATTGCCGATAAGGTGGCCGACGACGAATCCGAAAAGGATGAAGCCCGTCACGGCCATGATGATTTTCTTGCCGATGGTGGCGTCGTAAAACCGCAAGGCGCGCACGACTTGGAAGTTCGTTGCGGTGGTGCTCATGTCCGGTCCTTCGAGGGGCGCCTCCCCGGAAGCTCGTAAGCCCGTCAAGACGTCCCAGGCATCCTCCGCTTGGAATGATGACGGAGGACTCTCCATTGTACGCAAAAGTTGGCGTTGGCAAGGGAACGGCGCCGCGCGCGGATCTCACCCCATGGGGGGCGCGCGGACGCAATGCTATACTGTGGGTTCTCAGGCATCTTGTTTATGAAAAAGTTCGTCATTGTATTCGTTGCGCTTCTGTTCCTCGCAGCGTGCAAGCAAAGCGCCGGGACGGCCGGCGGCGCGGGCGCCGCCACCCCTGTTCCGCCAGCTCCGACCAGCGCGGAAGCGGTGGCGAAGTCCCACCCCGGGCTTTTCCCGGCGCGCGTGGACGGCAAGTACGGCTACATCAACAAGAACGGCGAAATGGTCATCGAGCCGAAGTATCCGCGCGCCTTCCGGTTTTCCGACGGTCTGGCGGTGGTGCTCGATCCGAAGCTGAAGCGCTTCGGTTACATCAACGAGAAGGGCGACTATGCGATCGAGCCGCAGTTCGAGGGCGCCGACATGTTCTCGGAAGGCTACGCGGCGGTGCTCGTGAAGGGCAAGGTCGGCTGCATCGACAAGACCGGGAAGCTGGTGGTTCCGGCGAAGTTCGATCGCATCTTCCGCTTCTCCGAGGGAATGGCGGGCGCTGTCGTCAGCCAGGAAGTCGTGCAAACCAGGGCCTATACGGGCGGGTTCATCAACACCAAGGGCGAGTTCGTGATACCGGCGCTCTTCGACGGCGTCACTCCCTTCTCCGAAGGTCTGGCCGGGGTGCACCGCTTCGCCAAGCCGTGGAGCTATATCGACAAGACCGGCAACGACGTGATTCCGCCGCAGTTCGAGGCCGCCGACGTCTTCTCCGAAGGGCTGGCGGCGGTGCAGGGCGGCGAGAAAGCGCGCTACCGCTGGGGCTACATCGACCGGAAGGGGCGTCTGGTCATCCCGTACACCTACCACCGGGCGCGCTTTTTCTCGGATGGACTGGCGCCCGTGCAGCCCGACCCCGGCGGCAAGTGGGGATTCATCGACCAGAAAGGAAAGATGGTCCTGCCGCCCGAGTACGACGACGCGGATGAGTTCTGGGGCGGACTCGCCATGGTGGCAAAGGGCCCCAAGGCCGGTTATATCGGCAAGGACGGGAAATTCGTCTGGGGACCGAAGTAGGCCCTCCCCCGAGCTTGCGCCCCGCCCGCCGCCCGCGCCGCGCCGCGATTTTACCAGCTTAACCGCGGAGGGCGGGTTATACTTGAATCGGATGTTGCAAAACCGATCCTGGCGTTTGACCCTGGGCGCTCTCGTCTTGTTGCCGCTGGGCGCTCAGGCGCCGCCCAAACTCCGCGTCGCGCCGGGAGACATCGCGCTCCTAACGGCGCCGGGAGTCCGCGTTCAGGAAGCGCAGGCCTCCGGCTACCCCTTGCCGTTCAGCCTTTCCAGTTTCTCGGTCACGTTGCGGCAGTCGCTCATCGAAGCCCGCACCCCGGCGCCGGTCTTCTCGGTGCGGCCCGCGGGCCCAGGAGCCGTCGAGATCCTGGTTCAGGTTCCCTATGAGCTGATTCCCAACGTGCCGGGATCGCGCCGTCCCGAGAATGAAGCCTGGCTGGCCGTGAGCGACGGCGCCCGCGTGGCGGTGGAGATCCCGCTCGATCCGCTTCCGGACAACATCCGCATCCTCACGGCGTGCGGCCTGCACCCCCCGGCCGAACCGGCTGCTCCCTGCGCGCCACTGGTCACCCACGCGAACGGGGAGATGGTCTCCGCCGCCAGCCCAGCCCGCGCCGGCGAACCATTAGTGGCGTATGCCACCGGTCTCGGGCCGACCGATCCGAGGACGGCCAGCGGCGCCGCCGCGGCGGGGATCCTTCGCAGCCAACCGGTCGCGCTGCGCTTCCGCTTCGGGCCGGACGATACGCCGCTCCCGGCGGAAGCGGGCGTGACCGGCGGGATGGCGGATTTTGGCGGCCTGACGCCGGGCTTTGCGGGCCTGTACCAGATCCAGTTCAACGCGCCGGAACCGCCCCCGGGTTCGCCCGTTTGCGGCGGCGGGATCCGGTCTACCCTCACCATCCGTTTCGGGGGGCAAACCTCGGCCGGAAGCGCCTCCATCTGCCTTCAGTAGCGCCGCCGTTCACGGCGTTTTGCGCGCGATCAAAGTCCAGAAATCGGTCAAGTAGCGCGCTTCGAAGGCGGTAAACGCACCGGGATGGTCTGCCAGCCGCTGGTAGTCTTCAAGGAAACCGCTCAGGTACCGCGAAAGCCGGATTTCAAGCGCGGCGTCGAGTTCCGGCCCCAGGGCGCCGGCTTGCGTTTCACGGTACCGCTGGTGCGCCGAGCGCACCTCTGCCAGCAGCCCCGCCAGTTCCGCCGGCCGGCGCGGCGGGTGGAGCGGCGAACCGATCACCGAACACTCACAGCCGAGGGCGGCCAACTGAGCCTGGTAGCCGCCAAGCGGCAGATAGTCTCCCACGTCGTAGTCGAAGTGAAAGAACCGCTTGTGATACGCGATGGCCTCCGGGCGATCGAGCAGCGTGATCCCGAACAGGTTGAAGTGGCCATCGGCGGCGACGAAGCGCAGGCTTTCCCGGTTGGGGATCTCCAGCAGCGCCACGCCGCCGGGATTGAGCAGGGCGGCCGCATGCCGCAAAGCTCTTGGCGCGTCGAGGACGTGTTCGATCACGTCGATCATGGTGACGGCGTCGAACGCGCCCAGCCGGGCGGGCAGCGAGTCGTCGAGGATGTCCCCCTCGAAAACGCACTCACCCAATCCCGCGTCGAGGCAGTTGGCGCGGGCCAGTTCGACGCGGGCCGGGTCGATGTCGAAACCGGCGACGGAGAACCCGCTTTCGGCGAAGGCCACCAGATCCCCGCCAAACCCGCAGCCGATTCCGAGATAGCGTTTCGCGCCCGGCGGGAGATGCGGGCTGATCAACGAGACCAACTGCCGCCCGCGCGCATTGGTGGACATGGCGTATTCAAACCACATCGGGAAGGGCGCGGGCAGGTTGAGGATGGCCTCCAGGCTGCCGGCCTGGTGGCCTTGCGGCAGCGCTCCGGGAGCTTCCCATCGCTTCAGGTAAGTGGCGGCGAAAGCCGGGCCTACTCCATAGCGGTTCATCACCTCGCGGACAACGGGGGAGATTTCACTCATCGGCGCGGCTCCTGGCACAAGGGTTCGCGGACCGCGGGCGGGCGCAGGCGCGCGCGGTGGTCGGCCAGTTGCAGCCGCAGGAGCCGCACATGGGCGGACTTGCGCGCCAGCATGTCCCACAGCCTGACCGGCAGCGGCGCCTCCAGCGCCGGATCGATGCCGTAGCTGAAAAGCGTCCGCGCGATGGCCGCGCCCAGGGTCGTTTCCATGGGGATGTAGAGATCGCGCTGGAGCAGGTAATTCACGAGTTCGCCCGCCGTCATGGTGCGCCGCACATGAGCGTAGGTGAAGCGGCCGGGGTCCACGTCGTGCAGCACTCTGGCGGCCGGCTCGAAGCCGATTTTGAACCCCGCCCGCTGAATCAGGTTGGCGGCGGCCATCTCCTCACCGCCCCAGTAGTTGTTGCCGCAGCGCCCGTAGCGCGTGCGGAAGCCGCCGATCGCCAGCAGGGCCTTGCGCCGGGCGCTCCAGTTGGCGCCCCACGGGAACTCCCACCAGTACCGCAACTCCGTGTAGGCGGTGTGCCCGGTGCGCAACTCGCTCCAGTACTTTTCCCATCCCGGCCTGAGCGCCCCGGGGCGCGGTTCGGGGATCTTCAGCGTAATCGGCCCGCCGACGACGCCGGCCTCCGGATGCCGCGCAAAGGCGGCGCAGATCCGCTCCAGCCAGTCCGGCTCCGCGGCCGCGTCGTCGTCGAGGAAGCAAATGACTTCGCCTTTCGCCTCGGCGAGGCCGGCGTTCCGGGCGGCGGACAAACCGGGGATGGGGCAGACGATGAGCCGCAGGAGGCCGGGATGCTCCCGGAAGCTGGCGGCGCGCAGTTGGTCCACCAGGCCGGCGACCGCCGTATTGGCCGGATTGTTGTTGACCACCAAAATTTCGTACTCGGCGCGCGGCATCGACTGCTGGATGACGGAGCGGATCGCGTTGGCCAGCCGTTCGTTGTAGCGGTAAGTGCAGATGACCACCGAGGCGCGCAGCGTGGGTGCGGGGGTGTCCTCGACTTCCGCTTCGATCCGCCGCAGGTGGTTCTCCTTGGCCCGGATGTCCAGACAGGCGAACGCCGCCGCTACATCCCGGGCGCCGAGCCAGCCCTGGTAGTCCCGCTCCAGCCGCGGCAGCTTGCCCGCCCCTCCCAGCGCGATCCCGAGATCCCAAGCCTCGCTGATATCGGCCGGAAGCGGATCGTCTCCGGTCGCGATGAGCGCCCTCAGACCGTTGAAGCCGCCGGGCGGCGGAGCCGCCTCCGCGGGCTGGCTGGTAAGGCGGGCGTGGATCAGCGGCGCCCAGAGCCGGGGAAGCGCGTCCAGGCCATAGCGGCGCGGGTCATAAAGCAGATGCCCGGCGGCGCGCAGGCGGGCGCGAAGCTGTTCCGCCGCCTGGCGCACCCGTCCGGACGGCGACTCGTCCTCCTCGATAATCCAGATGGCCGGCGAGAGGTAGAAATCGCGCCGGAAGTCGTCGAAGATCATCAGGCGCTCGCGGCCGCGCGTGATGCCGAGTTCTTCGTCCTGGGCGGTCAGCGACTTCTGGTGGAAGCGGTAGTCGTAAACCGGCTCGTCGAAGCCGGCGTGGCGCAGGGCGAACAGGCTGTTGACGCGCATCCAGTA
>CAKZVG010000163.1 GCA_937921835.1 uncultured Bryobacteraceae bacterium
CCAGACGATGATGGTCGTCTTGCCGACGCCCTTGGCGTTGATCATCAGTTCGTAGGGCGAGACCACCACCGCGTCGGCGATGCGCGGCTCGGCCACCGCCACGCGCTGCACGTCGCGGTCGAAGCGCAGCAACTCTCCGCGGCCGGTGAGGAGGCTGAGGTTGCGGGCGGGCGTGGCTTGGGCGGCGAGGAAGGCGGCGCCGGAGAGCAGCGCGGCGGCGAACACCGCCAGACGGCGCGGCTGAAGGCGGGTATGAGTGCGTTTCATATCGGTCGTGCGGCCTCTAGTCCTGGAAGGTCTCCTGGACGTGCTTGTCGCCGCGGTACACGTCAACGATGTACCTGGGCTTGGGCGGCTCCTTCTTCTCTTCCTTCTTGGGCTTCTCCTCCTCGCCGGCAAGCTGCGCCCAGACCTTGTCGTCGCGGAGGTTGGGCACTCCCTTGGCGGCAAGCTGCCGGCGGCGGGCGGCGGCCCGCGAGTCGATCATCGGATCGATGTCGAAGGCGGTGGCCGGGGTGTTGTCCTGAATGGTCGAACGGTCGAGCGGGTTGCGCAGGCTCAGGCTGAGCCGGCCCTGGTTCCTGGCGAATTCCAGCTTGCGCGATTCCTCGGGCGTCACCAGCAGCGTGACCGACGGCTGGGCCGGCCGCGGCGCGCGCGGGTCCAACTGCTGCCCCGGGTCGGTCAGCCGGCCCACCGACAACACCTCGACGTCCTCCAGCAGCACCGTGGTGAGCGACTCAGCCAGCGAACCGGAACGGGTAAAGAGCACGTCCACCCGCGAGCGGGGCTTGATGAGGCCGCCCGCCGCGGCGGCTTCGGAGATGGGGACCGAAACCGCCCGCTTGCCGGGCGCGATGGTGGCGGGGATGCCTTCGGCGGTCGAGAGTCCGGTCAGCTTGCTGGTGGTGATGGGCTCGTTGGCGTTGACCGGATAAAGCAGCACGCGGTCGATGGCAGCGTTGCGGTCGAGCACGGCCGTCTTGGGGAGGTCCTTTTCGGCCAGGCTTACCAGCTTGAGGTCGGCCGCGCGAAGGCGCGTACCGGCGCTCATGTCGCGCACCGCGGCTACGGCCTGGACCGTCTTTTCCTTGTGCGGCTCCTGGGTCCGGGCCCAAAGAAACCAGGTCAGCAGGGCGGCGGAAATCCACGCCCCGCCGAAGATCATGAGTATCTTCTTACGGTCCATGCTCAACCTCGCGCCGCGGGCCTGCCGGGAACACACCACCAGCCCAAGGGGCGCAAACCTCCCGCAGTAACGTATTAACACTTGAGGATGCCACAAGTTCTGCCCCGGCGGTATCCTTCATTTCCGTCCCCGTTCGAGCAGCGTGGCGGTCGCGTCCCGGTGGAGGCGTTTCCAGCCCGCGGTTTCCAGCGCCTCAAGCAGCGAGTAATCGTTGGGGAGCAGGGCGTGAGTGAAGGCGAGCGCCTCCACCTGCTCGCGCCATCCCGGGCGGACCTGCACCAGCCGCACGTAACGCTGCATGAAGCCGCTGCCATAGAAGTCGCTGCGGCCGTCGAAGAAGACCTTGCGGCGGCCTTCAAAGCGGTAGATCAGGTAGCCGCCGAATTTGTCCGGGGCCAGCAGCCGGGCATCGGCGGGCAGCTGCGCGACGGCGCTGGCCGCTTCCACCGGAAACTCCCCGGGCGGAAAGCCGGTGCGCGCTTTTACTTCCGGCGCTTGCAGGGCGGCGAAGGCGAGCAGCAACACGGCCGGCGCCAGGGCCGCGCCGCCCAGGCCGCGGTCGAGCGCGCGCAAGCGGGCGGAATAGCCAAGGAACCGATCCAACCCTCTCCGGACGCCCGGCCGGAGCCCGCGCCAGCCGCGCAGAGCTTCGCTGATGGCGCCGTTGGCCAGGGGAAGCAACACCAGCGCCGCGAGCGGGAGCCCGCGCGCCGAGCGCAGGGCGCCCGCCAGCAGCAGGGCCGCCAGCAGCGCCTGGCCAAGTTTTCCTTGCCCGAGGGCGAGCACGGCGCCGGTGGCCGCAATGGCCGCGGCCAGCAGAATCTGGAAGGCCCCTTCGGAATGGAAGTTGAAGCTCTGGAATTCGCCTACCCGCGCCAGCAGTTCGCGGTCGGCCAGGTAGGCCGCCACATGGCGGTGCAACTCCCAGCCGTAGGGGTTGGCCAGGCTGCCAAGACCGGACGCCGCGGCGGCGGTGAGAAACCTCCCCGCGGCGCGGCGTTCCGGCTCCGCCGGGAGGTCCCAGATCATGGGCCGTAACGCCGCCGCCACGGCGTAGAGCAGCGCCAGGACGGGCGCCAGGAAGAAACTGGCGTGAAGGTTGGCCCACAGGGCCGTGAAGAGCGCGATCCAGGGTAGGTGGGAAAGCGGCGAACCGTTCTTCCCGCGCGCTTCGGCGTACCAGACCGCGCCCAGCAGGAAGAGCCATCCGAAAACGTGCGGGCGGGCCAGCCAGTGGAGGTTGACGGTGGAAAGCATGGGCGAGGCCAGCGCGCACGCCAGCAGGAAATCCCCGCCCGCCGCCCAGTGCAGCCGGACCCAGAGCCAGGAGCAGGCCGCGATCGCCGCCGCGTATAGCAGCGCCACACCGGTAAGGCCCTGCCAGCGGTGGGCCGCGCCCATGATCACGCCGGCGCCCCATTCCCAGGCGAACCACGGCTCGCTCGCGCGGGAGAACGAATAGGGATCGGAACGGGGCAGTCCGCTTCCGGCCAGGATCGCTTCTCCGGTGCGGATATGCCAGCCGGAATCCGAGTCGCGGAACAGCCGCCGGGGGCCGTCGTAGACGAAGAGACAGTAGAACAGCGTGAAGACGGAAAACGCCAGCGCCAGGTCGGGCGCGCACCAGCGGCGGAAGACCGAGGACATGCAGCCCGGAACTCCGCGCTCGGGGGCCGGGGACTGACCGGTTGCGCAATCCACCGCTTTGCCTCGGCAACCGGAGACTCATCCCGGCGGCGGGGACCGCCGGCTGCCAACCACAGCGGGAGACCGTGGCTACTGCCCGGTCGCCCCGATGCTGGTCAGACCCTCAGTGATGCTGCTGTAAAGACTTACCACGGCCGTGGAGAGCTGATTCACCGTGGTGATCAGCGCCAGCCCAACCGCGGCGACGATGAGCGCGTATTCGACAAGATCCTGGCCTTGCTCGTCCTTGATGAGCCGAACAATCAATGCATGCATGGAATCCATTTCCTCGCTTATCTGGAGGCGGTTGTGGTCGCCGCCCCCTCCGACTTGCGCGGTTCGGTACCCGCCAGGGCCCTGCCCACACTACGGACCAACCGCTCCCACCAGGGACGCACCGGCGCGTGGCTGAAGGCCGCCGGCTGGCCGTCCAACTCCGACAAGATCCGCAAGTTCCGCAACGCCGCCGGGTAATCCCGTTTATATCCTAGCGCGGTATTGAGCTCCCGGCGAGCCTCCTGGTAGCGCCCCTGCTCGATCAGCATGGCCGCCAGGTTGTTGTGCGCCGCCGCCGGCCCGGAGGCCGTCTTCCAGGCCGAGAGCGCGTCTGCTGGCCTGGCCGCCAGCGCCATTCCCAGGTTATTGCGCGCGATCTCGGAGCCCGGCTGGATCTCGAGCGCGCGCCGGAACTCGGCCGCCGCCGCTTCCCTCTTGCCCTGCAACAGCAGGTTGTAGCCCAGGTTGTTGCGCAGGGCGGCGTTGGTGGGATCGCTCCCCACCGCGCTGCGATGCGCCGCTTCGGCCCCGGCCCAATCGTCCAGTCCGTCCCGCAAAATGCCCAGCCAGGACCATGCCGCGGCCAGCTTGCGGTCCGCCGGGCGGCCTTCGAGAAACTTCGCCAGCCCGGCGGCGGCTTCCGCGGCGAGCGACTGGGCGCGCAAGGCCTTCGCCAGCTCGACCTGCACCTCGGCGCTCTCGGGGAAGCGCTCCGCCGCCAGGCGGTAGTGCTCGATAGCCAACTCCGGCGCCCCCATCCGGCGGTAGTGCGCCGCCAGGTCCAGGCGCGCTTCGAGACTGCCCGGCTCGGCCAGGATCCGGCGCCGCAGCGCCCGCGCCCGGGCGTCGCCGTCGCCCGCGTCGGCCGCGTTCACCACCTGGCGCCGCATCGTCACCGCCGTGGAGGACATTCCAGCCCCGGCCGGCGGCACGGGTCCGGCGACCCGCCTGGTGCAGGAGGCGGCCAGCAGCGACAGGAGCGCGACAGTAAAGAGGCGGCTAATCATGGCGTTCGAATTCCAAGTGGTCGCCGGCGGCGGTACCGCTGGCCCGGCAGGCGCCGGCCGGCAGCTCCAGCACCGAGTGCGCCCGCAGGCAGGCGGCCATCCGCCAGGGCGCCACCGCATGGCGCACCTTCAGCACCTTCCGCTTCTTGTCGAGAAACAGCACATCGATCGGGAACTTCATCCAAAACGTGTGAACCGCCTCACAAGGCGCCAGCCACAAACCCTCGCCCTCGGGCAGGGACTCGTGTTTCAGGAGTCCCGTACGCCGCTCCGCGCTGGTCTCGGCCACCCACGCCCGAGCCGCCAGCACCACGCCCCGGGTGGCGTTGCGCACCTCGATCGTCCGCATTGTGGTATAACACCTCCTCGCGGCGGTTGTTGCGGTCCCTATGCAACTATTCAAGGCCCGAAGGGTTTAGAGTATCTAATTAATCATGCGTTGGTCATCTATGGCAAGGATGTGTGCCCTCCTGGCGGCCGGGTGGGTGGTTTTCCTGTCTCCCGCGGGGTTGCGCGCTCAATCCACCGCCGCCACTTTCGGCCAAGTGGTGCCGCTCGGCGGGACGCCCTCCGACATCGTGCTGGACGAACTCCGGGGCCGCCTCTACCTGGTCAGGACCAGCGCCGGCAAGGTGGACGTCTACGACTACCGGCTCAAGCAGCTCATCAGCTCGATCCAGGTCGGCACCCAGCCCCTGGCGGCGGCGATGTCGCCCGACAACAACTACCTTTACGTCACCAACAATGGCAGCGCGACGCTGAGCGTCATCGACCTCGGCAGCGGCGGCGTAATCCAGACCGTGACGCTGGCCGGGCGTCCGGAAGGGGTGGCGGTGGGCGCCGACGGCCGGGTGCTGATCACGACCCAGGGCACCGGCCCGGGCAGCAGCCAGAACACGCTGCTTCTCTTCGACCGCAACCAGCAGCTTTCCAACCAAGTGATGCCGGTGCAGTTCCCGCCCCCTCCGCCCACGCCGACCGGGCTGCCAACCGTGTTCGTCGGGCGGCCGGTCACCGTCTTCCGGGGCAAGCTGGTGACGACCCCGGACGGCCAGTTCGTGGTCGGCATGACGGTCTTCAACAACTTCAGCAACACCTACCTGTTCGTTTACGAGGTTGCGTCGGGAACCATTCTGAAGAGCCGCCAGGTGAGCGGGCAATCGACAGTGCTGTCGATGTCGCCCGACGGCGCCAGTTTCATGGCCGGTTTCACACTTTATGACACCGCCACCTTGGCCGTGCTCGCCCAGTTCAACACCGCCAATGCGCCGTTCCCGCTGGCCGGCAGTTTCAACACCCTTCAGAACGTGGGAGGAAGCGCGTTCGCTCCGGACGGAAACACGCTCTACGCCGCCTTTAACGTGGCCCCGTTTTCGCAACCCGCCGCGCGCCCGCAAGCGTCCACGCTGTTCCTTGCCAACCCGAAGAACCTGGGGATGAATCTTGCCGTCCGGATGCCGGAGAGCATCGTGGCCAAGATGGTGATTACCTCGGACGGCGCCGACGCCTGGGGACTGTCGGAATCCGGCTTGCTTTACCTGCCGCTGTCCACCTTGTACGACTACCCCATCCTCCAGCCGGAAACCACCCAGGTCTTCCTGGCGGTGGACAATTGCAACCGCGGCCTGGCCACCGCCGACGTACGGATCCTGAATCTGGGCAAGGGCAAGCTCACCTTCGCCGTGCCGAACGTGGGCGCGGCGGTGGTGCTGCGCGCCGAGAGCGGCGTCGCCCCATCGACGGTGAGGTTCACCATGGAGCCGGGCCGCAGCGGCATCAACCGCCAGCCGGGCACCAACCTCTCCACCGGCGCCCAAACCATGACCGGCTTCGCCATCAACGTCAACCTGGCGTCGCTGGAGGCCATCAACATCCCGCCCACCATCAAGGTCTACATGAACTACCGCCAGCCGGACCAGCGGGGCGTCATCTACCCGGTGCCGAACGTGCTGAGTTCGGCCTGGGGCTTGCAGGATCTGCTGCTCGACGAACCGCACGGGAAACTCTACATCTCCAACGCCGGCTACAACCGGATCGAGGTCTTCGACACACGCAGGCTCAAGTTCCTCGATCCCATTCAAGTCAACCAGTTACCGCGCTCGATGGCCCTGTCAACCGACGGCTCCACGCTGTATGTCGCCAGCGCCGGCGGCGAGACGATCGCCATCGTCGACCTGGACAAGGGCCGGCAAGTGGGAAGCGTGGAGTTCCCGCCCATCCCGCGTTCCGGCACGCAGAACCCGCTGACAGTGAGGGCGATGGCCATGGGCTTGTCGGGACTTCAGTTCGTGATGAGCAATGGCAGCCAGTGGAAACTCCTCGGCAATCAGGCCGTGCCCAGGCCGCTCAACAACGGCGTTACGCCCAACAACATCGGCGGCGCCGGCAGCGCCGCGATGGTTTCCTCGCCGGACTTCGAGTACATCCTCACCCTGGACGGCAACGGCAACGGTTATCTCTACAATGGCCTGCTGGACACCTACACCTCCGGCGCGAGGTTGTTCAACAACCCCATCCAGAGCTACTACGGACCCCTGGCGGCGGCAAATAAGGGAGCCTTTTTCCTGGCGAACGGCCTGATTCTGAACTCTTCGCTCACGGTCATTGGGGGCGCCGAGCGCCCCGGCGCGGTCCAGTTCACGCCGCCCACCCAGCCCGGGCAGCCCCCCGGGCAAACCATCGTCAGCGCCGGGCAGCGCAACGTCGCCGCCGTCGCGGTGGTGGACGACCGGAGCTTCGTGCGGCTGACGACGCCGGTGCGGCAGAACATCGGCTCGGTGACCCGGGACGATGTCCGCACCACCCTTGAACTGGTGGACATCACCACCGGATCGGAATCCCTGGTCGGCGTGGCGCCGGAGAACCCCAACAACAGCGTCTTCGGCACGCAGCGCATCAACGTCCCGCCGCGGCAGATGGTGGCCGATTCGAAGGGCACCGTCTACGCCATTACCATCTCGGGGTTGAGCGTCATCCCGCTCGCCACCAGCACGGCGGCGCCGCCGCAGGTGACGGGCGGCGCGCGGGGCATCGTCAATTCGAGCGACGGCACCACCAACTTCAAGCCCGGCTCGTTCATCACCGTCATCGGCCGCGGTCTGGCGGCGCCCGCCGTGGCCGACCAGATCCCGCTGCCCACGGTGCTGGGCGGAAGTTGCGTGGTCTTCAACGACGTGCCGCTGCCGCTGTTGCAGGTTGCCCCGGACCAGATCTCGGCGCAGTTGCCCGAGACCATCCGGCCCGGCCTGAACGTGGTCCAAGTTCGCAGTCTGGCCAACGCGCAGTCGAGCGAACCCATTGTCGTCACGGTGCAACGGCCTTGAATTCCGGCCCGGCGCCAAGTATTCTTGGCCTGAGGTGTCCGCATGAGCCTGACAGCACGGCGCGGGTTCCTGCGGGGCGCGGCCGTTGTGGCCGCCGCCCGTGCGCTTAGGGCCGGCGGGAACCCGGTCCCCGGGGCGCTTCCCTCGATGCGCCTTGGGAACCTCGAGGTTTCGCGGCTGATCCTGGGCAGCAATCCGTTCTTCGGCTTCGCGCACAAGAAGGACGACACCGGCAATCGGATGCGCGAGTTCTACACGCCGGAACGCGTGATGGCGGTCCTTGACGAAGCCGCCGATAACGGCATCACCGCCGTCTGGACGCCCTGCTACGACCACTGGATCCGGCTCTGGAACGAGTACCGCGAGCGGGGCGGCAAGCTGAAGATCTGGATCGGCCAGCCCGACCCCAAGGCCGAGGCGGACATGATTCCCGCCATCGACGCCTGCGCCAGGAATGGCGGGCGCGCCGTCGCCATCCAGGGCGAGCGTATCGACTTGCAGGTCCGGCTGGGCCGCTGGGACGTGGTGCGCGGCTGGATCGAGCACATCAAGAGCCTGGGGCTGCCGGCCGGCATGGCGACGCATCAGCCCACCACGCACCTGCTGGCGGAAGAACGCGGCCTGCCCACCGACTTCTACCACCAGTGCGTCTATCAGCCCGAGAACTACAGCCGCGAGTGCTGGGAGCTGGCGATGGACACGATCGCGAAGCTCGACAAGCCCGTGGTGGCCTACAAGGTTTTGGCCGCCGGACGCGTCGAACCCTCGGAGGCGTTCCCGAGCCTGTGGCGTCGGCTCAAACCCAAGGACGGCCTGTGCGTGGGGGTGTTTCCCAAGGACAAGCCGGAGCAGATCGCCGAAAACGCGGGAATCGTGCGGCGCCTCCAGGCGTAGCGCTCACCCCGGGGGGCCGGCGGACCGGATGCGGACGCTCTCCGGTCCCGGATGACCAGCCGACTGGTGGCGGGGTCCAAAGCGCCGCCGGGATGGCCTCGCGCCAGCAGCTTGGCAACCACCATCGAGTTGAGTGGGTCGCCCAAGAGCATCGCGTGGCAATTGCGGAAGCTCGCCAGCGGAGCCGGCGGCGCGAGCTGGAGTACAGATTGCGCCGCTGGTGGACATGGTGAGCCCGGCGGGCTCAGCGCGGATTGTCCGGTTTCGGCTCTTTCTTCTCCCGCCGTTCCGCAATACCGCAGGAATTGCTCAGACAAGTCGGCACGCCGAACTTCGGCAGCACCCACCTCATCACCACGATGTAGAGCGCGATAAACAGGACCAGTTTGGCCCATTCCGGCATCATCAACCACCTCCCTCGGCCAGCAGCCGCTCGATGTCGGCCCGCAGGTGCCTTTCGGCGACCGCGCCGACGTAGGTTTCGACAACCCGCCCGTCGCGCGCCACCAGCACCGTCGTGGGCAGCCCGCGCACCCGCGCGGCTAACGCCGAATCGCCGCCCAAGAGCATCGGGTAGGGGATGCGGTAGCGCTCGGCGAACGGCGGCACAACCGTCCGGGCGTCGCCGTCAACCGAGACGCCCACCACTGTAAACCCGCGTTCCCGGTAGCGCTCGTGAAGCCTTACCAGGTCCGGCGTCTCCTGCCGGCAAGGTGGGCACCAGGTGGCCCAGAAATTCACCAGGACCACCTTGCCCCGCTCCTGCTCCAGGCTCCATTCCCCGCCCGCCAGATTCTCGAAGCGCAGTCCTTCGAGCGAAGCGGCCGTGCCCAAACGCGCCGGCCCGCTGCGCCAGCCCGAGAAAGCCACCAACGCCACGCCGAAGGCGATGGCGGCGAAAAAAACGATGGGCGCGCGTTTCCGCATTCACTCTGGCAGATGCGCTTTGGGATGGGGTGGTTACGGGTTAACGCACCGGCGTGGCCGCGCCGCACCGGAATCTGTATTCTGTGGAGGGAGCAAACCATGCCAACAACCAGTTCGAGGCGGGCGGCGTTGCGCGCCGCCGCGGCCCCCTTGATCGTGAAACCCCAACTCGTGCGTGGCGCGGGGAAGGAGAAAGTCCGCGCCGGACTGGTCGGCTGCGGCGGGCGCGGGACAGCCGCCATCGTCGAACTGATGGCGGCCAACGAGAACGTCGAACTCGTGGCCATGGCGGACGTCTTCGAGGACAAGCTGGAGACGTCGCTACGCGGGTTGCGGGAGGGCAGGACCCGGGTCAACAACTACGTCGGCGGCACCGTTCTGCGCGACGGCAAGCCGCACAAACTCACCAAGGAAGAGATCGTCGAGCGGCTGATCAACGGCGTCAAGGTGGCGCCCGACCATCGCTTCGTGGGGCAGGACGCCTTCCGCAAGCTGCTCCAGACCGGGATCGACGTCGTGTTGCTGATCACGCCGCCCGGACACCGCCCGCTGCACTTTGAAGCCGCCGTCGAGGCCCGCAAGCACGTCTTCATCGAAAAGCCGGTCGCCACCGACCCGGTGGGCACGCGCCGGGTGATGGAGGCCGCGCGGCGCGCGCGCGAATTGAAGTTGACGGTGCTGGCCGGAACCGAAAGCCGTTACTCCTTCCAGACCAAAGAGACCGTCGAGCGGATCCATGCCGGCGCCATCGGCGACATCGTCTCCCTGTACTGCTATTACATGGCCGGGCCGGTCTTCCACGTGCAGAAGCGCGAGCCGCACTGGAGCGAGATCGACTGGCAGCACCGCAACTGGTACTCGTTCGTGTGGATCTGCGGCGATCAACTCGTCGAGCAGGCGGTGCACCAGGTCGACCTGTTGAACTGGGTCATGCGCAGCCATCCCGTGAAGGCCGTCGGAACCGGCGGGCGCGCCTGGCGGCGGGACGCCAATCCGCTGCACGGCAACATCTACGATCACATGACGGTCGAGTTCACCTACCCCGACGGCGTCAAAATGCTCTCCGTGATCCGCCATTACCCGCGCCTGGAGCACATCGCCACGCAGATCGGAACGGAGGTGATCGGCGCCAAGGGACGCAGCAACACGCGCGACCTGGCCACATCTTCCGACGG
>CAKZVG010000164.1 GCA_937921835.1 uncultured Bryobacteraceae bacterium
CTCCAACGTCTCCGGCGTGAAGGCGCGGGTTGTCCAGGAGTGGCCGGAGGATCGCGGCGTTCTCGATGCCGCCGCCACGCTGGTCTTCATCGGGGACATTTTTCCTCCGCAGCGGCTGCCGGAGAGCGCGGCGATCCTCGAGCGGCTCGGCTCATTGATGCAGCGTGGGACCGGGATCGTGTGCGTACATTACGCCACCGGACTGCGGGCCGAGGACGTGGCGGAGGACGGGGCGCATCCGCTGCTCGGCTGGATGGGCGGCTACTTCGCCACGCGCAACAAACACCATCAGTCGGTGGCGCGGGTCTTCGAGTCGGTGACGATCACTCCGGCGGCGGCGGGGCATCCGGTTTCGCGCGGCTGGAAAGAGTTCACGCTGCCCGAGGAGCCTTACTACAACAACTACTTCGGCCCCGGCGGCAACCGTCCGGCGGCGAACGTCACCGCGCTGGCGACATCCATGCTGCCTCCCGAGGCGCCGCAACGCGAGGTGGTCGCCTGGGGCGTCGAGCGGGCCGACGGCGGACGCGGCTTCGGCGTGGTCATGCCGCACTTTTACAAGAACTGGGCCAACGAGGACCTGCGGCGTTTCATCCTGAACGGCATCGTCTGGAGCGCCCGGCGCGACGTGCCGGCCGCGGGCGTGCAGACGCCCGCGCCCGATCTGGCGGCGTTCGGACCCGAGTCCGTGGAGCCGAAGCCGCGCGCACCGGCAGCGAAGAAGAAGTAGCGCGCCGCGCCGCCCGCGCGGGAATCAGGGCGTTTCGAGCGGCAGCGGCCGGAAGCGCACCGCGTCCACCAGCACCTGTCCGCGCGAGCCTTCCGCCAGCACTTCGACAAAGCCGTCCTCGCCCTCTTCGAATTCAAACTGGCCGATCAGGCGGCTGCGCGCCGGCTCCATCCACAGCCGCTCGACGCCGTGCTTGTGCTGGACGCGCACCGCGAAGCGCGCTTGCGGATCGAGCGCGAACGGCGTCTCGACGGCGAAGGCGACTTCGTAGCGGCCGGCGCGCAGGCGCGGCGCGAAACGCGCCACCTCGCCCGCCGCGGCGCGCGCGCCGTTGGTGAGATACGTCCCGTTATAGCCCTTCTCCTTCCAGAAGCGGAACTTGTGGCCCAGCCAGAAGTACGGCGTCGCGTGGAAACACGCGTCCGCATTGTCGCAGACGACTTCGGCCGGCGGGCGGAGCTGCCGCACGTCGAGCAGCACTTCGAACTCCTGCGGCGAATTCAGCGCGCCCGGGCATTCGACGCTCACCACCGCGCGGTAGACGCCGGGCGGAAGTCCCCTGGCGGTGGCGCGCAACGCCAGCTTCTGCGCGTTGCCCGAACCCTCGCGGGCAACCTCCAGCCAGCCGCCCTGCGTTTCAAAGCGCAACTGCGCAACGGCTGGCGCGAGCGTTCCCCCGCCCGCATTCTCAATCGCCACTTCGCGCGCGCGGACCAGACTCTCGCCCAGCCGGGCGACGAATCGCACGGTATGCGGCGTCAACTGCGGTGCAATCCCATAGATATCGCGCGCTTCCGGTCTGCGCCGCAGGAAGCTCCACTCGCCGGCGCCGCGCAGCGCCAGCGCGGGCTTCGCCACCGCCTCGCCGTCCACCGTCATGACCTGGGTTACGGAGGCGCGGTCCGCGCCATCGTCCACGGTGAGCGTCACGGCGTAGGCGCCCGGTCGGGCATAGACATGCACCGGCCGGGCCGCGCGCGAAAAACCGCCGTCGCCGAA
Organism: uncultured Bryobacteraceae bacterium; assembly: GCA_937921835.1. Classification (GTDB taxonomy): domain Bacteria; phylum Acidobacteriota; class Terriglobia; order Bryobacterales; family Bryobacteraceae; genus CAKZVG01. Next base: position 1,730 of record CAKZVG010000164.1, read on the forward strand.
CGTCCAGTAGTAATCAAGGCGGTTGCCCCAGCGCCCCAGGCGCGAGCCGGCGCCAGAAAACCGCACCGCCCGGCCGGTGCGCGCCGGCGCGAGCGGCTCCATCGCGGCGCGAATCTCGCCCGCTCTCTCTTTCTCCTGCTCGAAGATCTGCCAGAACAGGATCCAGGGATCGAGCAGCACCTCGGGTTCGCCTGGCCGCTGGGTGCGGAAGACGAAATGCGAGTGTTCGTTGTTGCCGGGCAGCACGCCCGCCGCCGACGCGTAATGGGCGCCGGCCGGGACCGGCGTGTGCTCGGCGGCAAGCAGTGCGGCGATGTGGTGCGCTTGCAGGGTCCAGCGCTCGCCGTTCGGCCAGGTCTTGAAGCCGCGCCAGCGGTTGTTGTTGTCGCCCTTGGCGAGGCTGTTAAACAGGAAGTGATCGTCGATCGGGACCGGCGTGAACAGCGGCGTTCCCTGGGGGTGGTTGATGTCCAGGCCGACGTGGCAGTCGGCGCCTTGATAGGCGCCCATGTGCGGGTCGTCGCCGTTGTAGCTGTTGCCGATATCGAGGAAGCGCTCGCGCACCGGAATCCACGGGTGGAGATCCACGGGCGCGACGCGGTCGCGGGCGTCGTTGACGGCGAAACGCGCGCGCTTGTTGAGGCGGCAGCCGGCGTGGCCGCCATGGACGTCGGCGAGAAACTCAAAAGCGTCGCTCACGGCGTCCAGCCACAGCCGCATGCCGTTCAGCACCCAGGGTTCCGCGAAGGTTTCCTGCGCGCTGACGTAGCGCGTCAGCCGCAGCGGATGCCCGTCCAGGCGCACGTGCGCCGTCATTTCGTAGATGGTGCCGCCGTCCGGTTGCGCCTTCTTCAACTCCTTCAGGTTGGTGAGGAGGACGCGGGCTTCGGTGCGCACGAGTTCCATGTTGCGCACCTGTCCATTGCGCAGTCTGAACTTCAGAACGTCGCCCACGTCCATCTCGAAGCCGGAAACCGTGTCTTGGGCCGAGAGAGAGATCGCGGCCCCCGCCGCCGGCCAGGCCAGCAGCGCCGCGAAGCAGAGTGCGCGCATCACGGTAATCTTAGAACGCCAGCCGCAGGCCGAATTGCAGGCGCCGCGGATCGAGCGAACTCAGCGAACGCCCGAAGTTGGCGTTGCTGTTCACCCCTTGCCGGTTGGGCGAAAACGATACGTTGGGGTTGTTCAGATTCACGTAGTTCAGGGTGTTGAAGGATTCGGCGCGGAACTCGATCGTCGTGTTCTCGCGGACCTCGAAGACCTTGAACGCCGAGAACGAGACGTCCACCAGCCCCGGTCCGCGGGTGTTGGGCAGCGTGCGCGGCGCGTTGCCGATCACGAAGTCGGCGGGGTTGCGGAAGGCTTCGGTGTCGAACCAGCGGTTGACGTTGCGTTCCCCGCGCGGCAGCGACGGGTCGCGCACCACATCGGGCCAATTGATACCGGTAAAATTGTTGGCCCCGCGAACGGCCAGGGGCATGCCTGTTTCAAGCGTGGTGATGGTGTTCAACTGCCAGCCGCCCACAGCGTGCTTCCAGGCGCCGCGTGCGCCGGAGGCGAACGGTTTTCCCTTGCCGAACGGCAGTTCGTAAACCGCGCTGGCCACCAGCCGCTGCGAGACATCGCCGGTGTCGATGGATCGGTCGAGCCGGCGGTTGAGGTTGCCGATGCGGAAATCGCCCACGCCCGCGAAGTTACCCCCCGCGTTCGAGGGCGCGTCGTTGATCAGCTTGCTGTTGGTGTAGGAAAGCAGCGCCGTCAAACCGCCGCTGTAGCGCTTCTCGGCGGTGACTTGCAGGGAGTGATAGCTGCTCGCAGCTCCATGGTCGGCCAGCGTGGTGATGTTGAGGTAGTCGGGGAACGGCCGCAAGAGCTGGGATTGGGGCGCCGTACGCCCGGAGAGCGCGCCCGAGGCGATCCGGCCGAAGAACGGATTGCTCACCTGGGTCTGCAACCCCAGGCCCAGCGAGAAGAAGCGCGGGTCCATCTGATTGAGGTTGTAGCCCGCGCCAAAGAGCTTGACGCCGCGATTGCCGGCATAGCTGGCCGAAACGCTCAACTTGCCGGGGAGTTCGCGCTGGAGCGTGAAGTTCCACTGCTGGAGATACGGGCTTGGAGCGTTGCGGTTCTGATAGCGGACGCTGGTGCCGCGAAAGACCGACGGCCCGCCGCTTGCGCCCAACGCCGGCTGGATTCGCGGCGGCCCGTCGCTGAACTTGAAGGCCGCGAAGGGTCCGAGCGTCGGCGCGGTGAACTCCGTTTCTCCCTGGAAGCCGAGCGCGTTGGGGTTGTCTCCCTGAGTGTTGCCGGAAAACGTGAGCAGGTAGATGAGCCCGTAGCCGCCCCGGACCACGGTCTTGTTGTCGCGGGTCAACGCATAGGCGAAGCCGATACGCGGGCCGAAATCGTTTTTGTCCATCTCGACGAAGTGCCGCGGCCAGCCCGCGCCGGCGTACTTCATCATGCCGCTCATGCCGGTCTCCGGATTCGGCAGGAACGGCTCGAAGTTCGAGTATTGGTTGTGCCGCTCCACGGGTGGCGATTGCAGGTCGTAGCGCAGACCCACGTTGAGCGTCAGCCGGGGCGAGATCTTGATGTCATCCTGGAAGAACAGCCCGTTTGACCAAGCGTGGAAGGAGAAGTACGGTGTGGTGCGCAGGACTCCGCCCGACACCTCGCCCAGCAGAAACGTCGCCATGCCGACGCCCGTTCCGGCCGGACGCAGAGGATCGTTGGTGAGGGACGCGGCGAACACGTACTGCCCCGAAGGATAAGAGGAGTTGACCCAGTTCAGACGGATCCAACGCTGATCGGCGCCGAACTTGAAGGTATGCTTCCCGCGGATCCAGGTCGCGCTGTCGGCGGCCTGCACGGTGTGCGAGGAGCGTCTGCCGTTGCCGAATACCGGCGTGCCGAGGCTCATCATGCCGGGGATGTCGATGCGCGGGAAAAGGTCTCCCGGCACCGAGGCCGGCAAGCCGAGTTTCTGCGGCCAGCCCTTGTTGAAGCTGGAGTGAATGAAGGGCAGGTTCATGCGCGTGACGTTGAAGCGCGCTTCATGAATCAGCGACGGCGAGAGGGTCTGCGTGATCCCGAGAATCCAATTGTGGCTGTCGTTGTTGGCGGTGCGCGCGTTCTGGTCCGGATCGGCTTCTCCCAGGCCGAAGCCATACTGGGTCCGCTCGTTGCGTTTGCCCGCGTAGCGGAAGAAGAGGCTGCCGCGGTCCGACAGACGGTGGTCGGCGCGCAAACTGGTGGTGCCCTGGTTCATCGGGAAGCTGCGCAAAGAGACGAAGTTCAGCGAGTTGGTGAAGGCGTCGTTGGGCCGGGCATTGGGCAGCGGCAGGAAGGCAAGCGCGTTGCGCGAGACGCGGTCGAAGCGCGCCGCGGGAACGCGGTTGCCCGGAAAGATCTCGCGCACGAAGCCGCTGCCGGCCGGGTTGGCGCGGGTCGTGGCGGGATCGTAAACCGGGATGAGCGCGCCGCGGCCGTCCAGCGTCCGCGAGAAGTCCCCTTCGCGCTGTTCGGGCGTGGGCACGGTGGAGCGCATCAGCGGCGCGGTGCGCTGCCGCCAGCGCTCGTAACCCGCGAAGAAAAAGGTGCGGTTGCGGCCGTTGTAGACCTTGGGAATGTAGACCGGGCCGCCCGCGGTGCCGCCGAACTGGTTGTAGCGCAGCATCTGCTTGATGCGTCCGGTGATGGGATCGCGCTGGGTGGCGAAGGCGTTGCGCGCGTCGAAGGCGTCGTTGCGCAGGAACTCGAACAGCGAACCGTGCAGCTCGTTCGTGCCTGCCTTCGAGACCAGGTTGATCACGCCGCCGCTGGTCTGCCCGTACTCGGCCTTCAGCGAGTTGGTTTCGACGCGGAACTCTTGCAGGGTTTCGAGCGAGGGCGCGAAGGCGACCTCGTGATGCACCTGCGCGTTGTTCGAGCCGCCGTCGAAGAAAACCTGGTTGGCGTAAACCGGTCCGCCGTTAAAGCGCATCTGGGATATCTGCTGCTCCGACGGCTGCGCGAACCCTTCCGCCGACCGCACGGCCGGCTGCACGCCCGCCACCAGCTTGATCAGGTTCAGAGCGTTTCGTCCGTTGAGCGGGAGGTTTTCGATGCGCTTGCGCTCCACCACCGTCCCGAGCGTGGCGTGCTCGGTCTGGATGGCGGGAATTTCGCCGGCCACGGTGATGGTCTCGGCGACTTCGCCGACCTCGAGCACGAAGTCGACCCGCGCGACCTGGCCCACCTCCAGCCGGATCCCGGTGCGGCTGATAGGCTTGAAGCCCGCTTTCCGCACCAGCATCTGGTAGCGTCCGGGCGGCAGCAGCGGGATGGTGTAGTATCCCGCTTCGTTGCTGGCCGCGTCCCAGTGGATGCCGGTGTCGACGTTCGAAGCCCGGATTTCGGTTCCCTGCACAATGCCGCCGCTTGAATCCGTCACCCGCCCCGTGATCTGGGCCTGCTGTCCATAAGCGCAAGCGCACAGCGCCAGAAGCGCCGCCCAGCGGGCGGCAAGAAGCAGATTCCTGTTGCTCATCGTTTTTCTCCCATCCCTACGAAATCCCGGACCCAGGCCGCCACCTGCCCGGCCAGTGCATCCCAATCCCGTTCCATGCCGGACAACACGTCCAGCAACTCGCGCGCCACGTCGCCCGCACCCGTCTGCTCTTCTTCGCCGCCGGCGAAGACCTGCCGCGCCAGTTCCGCAGCCCGCCGGGCCAGGCTGAACCAGTCGCCGGCAGCGGCCGCCGGCGCTGTTTCGCGGCTCGCGACGAACGGCCTGAGCGCCTCGCCGGCGCCGTCATGGAGCCGCGCGAGAGCGGCGCGCAACAGTGTGAGATGGTCCTCGGCCATGCTCCGCAGCAACGCCCGCTCGCGGGGATCGAGTTCCGCCTGCCGTTCGCGGGGATAGCGCTCTTCGAGGCGCCGCAGCGCCCACGCCTGCGCGAGCAGCGCCTCGGCCTCGGCAACCGCCGCGTGGGCCGCGGCCACCACCCGCTCGCGCGCCAGCGTTCCCGCGGTGAGCCGCTCGAAGGGCGTGGCGGCGGCGCGGAACTCGCGCGTTTCACCCTCGACGAACTCTCCCGCGGGCGCCCCGGCGGCGGCTTCCGCAATGGTTCGAAGCTCGATGCGGACATCCTCAACGCCGAGACTCGCGATCGCGGCCGCCAGTTCCTCCCTGCGGGCGGCGTCCCGCACGACGCCTCTCACCGTGAGCGAGCCGTCTTCGTCCGCGGCGATTTCCACCGGTTCGCCGGTGCAGGCGTCCGCGCGATGCAAGGCGAGATGGAGATCCAACTCCCGCGACGCGAGCGAGCGCCGCGCGAGCGCGCTGGGGAGATCCACCGGAGCCGGGCGCGGCGGCCGCATCCGGAGCCGCGGCGGAGGAGCAGGCTCCGGAACCGGCCGGGACTCGACAGCCAGCGGCGCCGGCCGAGTGGGCGCCGGCGCGGTGGCGAAGTGCATCCAGAAGGCCACGCCCACCACCGAGGCGGCCGCAACCGAAGCCGCGATCCGGGCCGCCCGCGAGAAGACCCGGGCGCCGGAGGCCGCGCGCAACCGGGCTTCGGCAGCGACACGCGCATCCACAGCCCGCTGCCGGGCGAGCAGCCGCGCCCGCGCCTCGGCCAGCCGGTCCGCCGGCGGGAAGGGATCGTCGCGCAGCAGCGCCGCCACGCGCCCGGCCTGCCGCTCGAACTCGGCCAGGCGCGCCCGGCAATGCCAGCACTGGCGCAGGTGGCGCCCGATGACGAGCCCGCTCCAATAGCGGACTTCGCCGTCGGCGTAAGCGATCAACGCCTCGTCACTGTAATGGACGCTGGAGGTTCCGCTGCCCACGTTTCGCCGGCCTTTCCGGCCATTCTCCTTTCGCCGCGGCGTGCAGTTTCTTCAGCGCGCGCGCCAGCAGCGTGTTCACGCTGTTCTTGCTGATGCCGAGCAGCGCCGCGATCTCGCGGTACCTGCGGGAGTCCGCCCGCAACAGCACCACCTCGCGCTCCCGCGGCGTCAGCACGCCCAGCAACTGCTCCAGTTCGCCATCGCAGGCGCCGGCCACGGGTTCCGCCCGCGCGTCTTCCTGGAGCGCTTCGAGCGTATCCAGCAGTTCCGCTTCCCGGTTCCGCCGGTGATAGTCTTTGGCGAGCATCCGGTACAACACCGCGGCCAGCCATGCCTTCGGATCGCGGACGGTCCCGCCCCGCCGCAACTCCTCATACAGCGCCACCAGC
>CAKZVG010000165.1 GCA_937921835.1 uncultured Bryobacteraceae bacterium
ACGGCGACGCGGACGAGACGGTGCCCTACCAGGACGCGGTCCGCTTGCACCGCGCGCTCGACGCCCGCTCCGTGCCAAACCGCCTGGTGACGGTGGCGGGCGGGCGTCACGGCCGCCACACCTGGACCGACGCCGACACCCTCCGCGTGCAGCGCGCCATCGAGGCGTTCCTCAACGAACACCGCGTGCTCGGCAAATAGGGCCTTTCCCGCTGGCCCGCGGCGCGCGGGGTGTGCTACAACGAAGCGAGTTTCGAGGCTGCCGTGACACAACCGTTCCCCGATTTGAGCCGCCGCGGATTTCTCGCGGCCACGCTCGCCGCCGCATCCGCTTCCGCCCAGCCCGGCGCTGCCCGCCGCGTTTGGGTGGATCCCAGGATCGTGGCCCTCCCGAACCGCCCCTGGCGGAAGATCCATCTGGATTTCCACAATTCCCAGCACGTCGCCTCCATCGGCGGGCGCTTTGACGCCGAAGAGTTCGGGGCCGCGCTCGAGAAGGCCGCCGTCGATTCGATCGTCGTCTTCGCCAAGGACATGCACGGCTACTTCTACTATCCGTCGAAGTATGGCCCGGTGCACCCGGCGCTGAACTTCGACTTACTCGCAGGACAAGTCGAGGCGTGCCGCAAGCGCAAGATCGCGGTCTACGCCTACTACTGCACCACCTGGGACAACTATCTGGCCGAGAAACATCCCGAGTGGCTGGTCTTCAAACGGGACCGCACCACTTACTTGCCCAGGTTCGACCAGACTCCCGGCTGGACCGCGCTCTGTATCTCCCACGAGCCGTTCGTCGAGTTGATGCTGCGCCATGCCGAAGAGTTCGTCTCGCGCTACGAGCTGGACGGCGCCTGGTTTGACATGCCCATGCCGATTGCGGGCGAGTGTTTCTGCCGCCTCTGCCTCGACACGCTGCGCCGGCGCGGGCTCGATCCATTCGACCGCGACGTGCAGCGCCGGCACAAGCAGGAACTCGAACTCGCCTTTCTCGAGCGTATGACCGCCACCGTCCGCAAATCCCGGCCGGGCTGCCAGGTGGACTACAACGGGCAGGCGGTGCTGGGTCTCGGCGCGCGGGCGCGCTTCCAGGACAACATCGATCTCGAAGCGCTGCCGACCGTTTCGCAATGGGGTTACTATTACTTTCCCGCCGTGGTCCGCTACGCCCGCACCTTTGGACTTACTACCTACGGCATGACGGGACGTTTCGTCAGCAGTTGGGCGGACTTCGGCGGATTGAAGCTGCCCCAGCAACTGGAGGTCGAACTCGCCGCGATCGTGGCGCAGGGCGCGCGCTGCGATATCGGCGACCAGTTGCCGCCCAACGGCAGGCTGGATCCCGCGGTGTACGACGTGATCGGGCGCGTCTACCGCAAGATCAAGGCGCTGGAGCCATGGTTGGAGGGCGCCGTTCCCGCCACCGAAGCCGCCATTCTTCTTTCCGGCCCGCCGCTCGAACGCGTGAACCACGACGCCACGCTGGGCCTGGTGAAGATGATGACCGAGGCCCGGTTGCAGTTCGATATCGTCGAGACCGATGCCGAGTGGGAGCGTTACGCGCTGCTCGTTCTGCCCGAGCACCTGGCGGTGGATGGCGCGCTTGCGCGGCGCCTGGCGCGCTACGTGGAAGCGGGCGGCGCGCTCATCGTGTCAGGCGAAGCCGGATTGCTTGCGGGCGGGCGGAGGAGCTGGCTCGAAGCTCAGGGGCTGGCGTACGCGGGACCGTCGCCGTTCAAGCCCGCCTATCTGTTGCCCGAAGGCGGCTGGCCGGGCGACTTGCCGCCGTACCAATACGCGCTCTATGAGGGGGCCTCGCAGTGGCGCGCCGGCGGCGCGGCGCAGGTCCTGGGGCGTCTGGGCGAGCCGGCCTTTCAGCGCAGCCCGGAGCGCTACACCTCGCACCGCCAGTCGCCGTTCGAGCGCGCCACGGGCTACGCCGCCCTGGCGGTGAGCGGGCGCTACGCGTTCTCGGCCTTCCCGCTCGGGGTAAGTTACTTCAACCATGGTTACTGGATTTACCGGCGCGCGTTTGAGGCGCTCAGGAAGGCGGTATATCCTTCGCCGCTCCTCACCACCACCGCCCCCCTGAACGCCGAGCTGGCCGTGACCCGCCAGGAAGCGCGCGCCGGGCGGCACGGCGGACGCTGGCTGGTCCATATTGTCAACTGGTCGCCGGCGCGCGGCACGCCCCGGCACCCGGTGTTCCACGAGGCCCCGGCGCCGCTGCGGGACGTCGCCATCGCCTTGAACCTGCCTCTCAAGGTGAAGGCCGCGCGCGGCGCGGTCGCGGGCCTTACACTGCCGGTGAAAAGCGTGGCGGGAGGCGTCGAGGTGGTGGTGCCGCTGATCCCGGTGTCGGAGATCGTCGTGTTCGAAGAAACCACCGGCGGATAGGCGGGCCGGAACGCCGCCCGGTCCCGTCCGCCCGCCTGACACCGGCCGGAACGCCGGTCGCCGCCACGCCCGGGAAAACGCGCACGCCGCTCAGCCGCCGCCGGGTAGATCAGTTCACAGCGCTTCGTAGCAATGGCGCGTTTCGTTGCACTCGTAGTCGTCGCAGATCTTGCCGTCGGGTCCGAGGCAGATCTGCGTTTTCACGCACCAGAAGGCGCGGTCGTTGCCGTGTGGGACGCCCGGCGTCCACTCCGCTTCGATCAACATCCCCTTCCAGCGGAGATTGGCGCAGCGGTCGTCGTCGATGTTAGTAAGTCCGGCGCGCTCCAAGGCCCGCCTCCTAACCCTTGGCTCCGGCCGCGGCGAGCAGCGCGCGCTTCACCGCCACCTGGGCCAGTTGAACCTTGTAGGCGTTGCCCGGGAACGGACGCGCGTCCTCGACGGCCGCCTTGCCCGCCTCCTCGGCCACGCTCTGGGTCAGCGATTTGCCGGCCAGGAACTGCTCGGCTTTCCGGGCCGCCCATGGCGTCGGCGCGACATGGCCCAGCACCACCCGGGCGCTGGCCACCGAACTGCCCTTCATGTTGAGCGCCACCGAAGCCGTGACATAGGGCCAGTCGAGCGCCGTCTTCTCGCGGATTTCGTAGGTGGCATTGCGGCTGGCGCCGCCTGGGATCACCACCTCGGTCACGATCTCGTTGGGACGGATCGAGATTTCGCGCTCCGAGGCACTCTTGGGGGCGACGAAGAACTGCGCGGCGTCGATGTCGCGCGCCCCCGACGGCCCGGTGACCTTCA
>CAKZVG010000166.1 GCA_937921835.1 uncultured Bryobacteraceae bacterium
TCGAAGGAGGCCACCAGGTCGCCTTTCTTTACCGCGCTCCCGCCCGGCACCAGAAAGTCCAGGGTCAGCGAGAAATCGTGCTGGGACGAACGGCTGCTCCCGCTGCCGCGGCCGCTGCGGCTTCCCCCGAGGCGCGGCACCATCAGCCGGACGGCGTTTTCGGCCGCCGTCACGCCGGTGAGACGGATGGAATCCTCGATCACGCCCGACTGCACACGAACGGTACGAATCGCCGGTCCGGCCGGCTTGGGCGCCCGCGGCCGGGAGAACAGCCACCAAGCCCCCCCGACGGCCGCGCACGCCACCACGGCGGCGGCAACCCAGCCGAGCCTCGTGGACCGGCGGCCGGCAGGCTTGGCCGGGGAGGAGCGGGGGGAAACGTCGCGCAAAGGAAACCGCGGCGAGGGGGCGCTACTCATCGGGAACCGTCTTCCAGTATTAACGTAACGCAATCCGCTGCCGCCACGCAGCTTTTTTGGATGCCGGTGTGCATTGGGCAAGTTCGCGGGTGCGCCCTGCGCGGCCGCGGACCCTTAACGCTATCGCTTACCGGGTGGCTTGCCGGCGCGCGCGATGACGCTTTCCCGCTCTCCGCTCTTCCAGGCTTCCTGGATCTCCGTTTCTGGCAGGCCGGCGATCCGTCCCAGCAGGATAAAGGCCGGCAAGGCATGGGCCAGGTGTTTCCAGCGGGCCATCTCGACCAGCGCGGGCAGGGCTCGCTCCCGCAGATGCGCCAGCACCCGTTCGTCGCGCTTTTCAGTGAAGTTCACCAGTGCGACGGCGGCATTGTTGCGGTCGGTCCAGCGCAGCGAATGGAGCATCTCGATGAACCAGGTGAGTTCGACGCGGATGCCGAGTTCGGGATCGGAAGCGCCCAGCACGGCAATGGCTCCCAGCGCGCGCATCGCGTTGCCCCGCACGCCCGGATCGGGATCCCGGACGGCCGACTGGAGATCGTTCACCACCAGGCGTTTGACCGGAGCGTAACCCAGAACGTAGGCGGCGGCGGCGCGCTGCTCGGGGTCGGCGGAGTTCTTGAGCGTAGCGCGCAACTCCTCCAGGTGCCGGGCGGCCAATTCGACGAAGCTGAGCTGGAAGGCCCGTGCGTGCTCGTCCACCATGAGCGAATGGCCGCGGGTGAGGTCCTCGCCGTAGGTACCCTCGCGGGCGGCGTGCTCGACGGCTTCCAGGAACCCGCCGTAGGCTAGCGCGACTTCGGCGGGCAGATCGGCCTTGCCGGCTGGCTCCTCCAGATACTCGAAGCGCGGCGCGCCGCGTTCCTCGACGCCCACGTACAGGATCGCCTTGCCATCCTCGCAGCAGGCGGCTTCAAGCGCCGCCCGCACCACTCCCGGAACGGCCTCGAGGCGTTCCTCGGCTTCGGCCTTGGAGGAAGGCAGGGGATCGCCCTCCCGCACTCCCAGAGCCGCCCGGATCTTGGCGGCGGGCACCTTGTTCAATCCGTAGATTTCGATGATGCCAATCCGCGGCGTCTGCCCGGCCGCCAACGCCACTCCCGCCAGGGTCCAGATCAAGCAGCGCAAAACGGGCGCCGGTGAGCTTGGTGAACAGTGATTGAATCGCAAATCAGGTGGACGCGCGCGGCGCCGGTTTGGCTACGCCTGTTTCTCGGCCAGATCGCCGATCACGGGCACCTTGAAGCGTTCGTTCTGATAGGCCTTCCACATCAGGAACAGCCAGACGCCGAGTCCGCCCAGCCCGATCACCGGGCTCAGGACGAGGGAGATCTGCCAGGGCAGAATCGCGCCCACCGCGATCCAGATCACGAGGAAGGCGACATGCAGGAAGATGGACTGAAACGCGTGAAAGCGCACAAACCGGTTCTGGTTGTAGGGCGCCAGCACCAGAAACAGGATTCCGGTGATGAATCCCAGCAGGTAGGCGAGCGCGCCCGCGACGTTCTGGGTAAGACCACCGGCGGAGCTTTGGGCCGGCGGCGGACCCGCCTGCGGCCCGGCGCCTCCGGCCGTGACTGGCGTGCCGCACCGCTCGCAGAACTGGCCCTGGACCGGCGCGCCGCAGTTGGGACAGAAAGCCATGTTGCCTCCAATCAAGCGTGCTAGGACGTTCCACAACTGTAGCGGGATTCGCGAGCCGGGTGCAAGCGCCCGGCCGGGCTGCGAGGACCGGCGGCCGGGCCGCACTATCCTTTTTCTATGCCCGACTGGCTTGATGGGGGAATCGCGCCGGTCCTCGTCTTGCTGGCGCCGGTGGCGGCGTTCGTTGTCATCAGCGGATTGGACGACCTGGTGGTGGCGGCGGTGTTTCTGTTCGCGCAGCGCGCCACGGACCAGACGGGCGGCGAAGACGGCGCGGAGAAGCGCATGGCGGTGTTCGTTCCTCTCTGGCGGGAGGACGGCGTCATCGGCACGATGATCGAACGGAACTTGGCGGCGCTGCGCTACCGGCGGGTGGATTTTTTCCTGGGAACGTATCCCAACGACCCGGCGACGACGGAAGCGGTGCGCGACCTGGCGGCGCGCTTTGCGAACGTCCACCTGGTGACGTGTCCGCACGGCGGGCCGACCTCGAAGGCCGATTGCCTGAACTGGATCTATGAGGGGATGCGGGAGTTCGAGCGGCGGCGCGCGGCGCGCTTTGAAGTGGTCGTCACGCATGACGCCGAGGACCTGATGCACCCGCGGTCGCTCGACTGCATCAACCGCTACACCAGCCACTACGACATGGTGCAGATTCCAGTGCTGCCGCTGCCGACGCCCTGGTGGCGGCTGACGCATGGGGTGTACTGCGATGAGTTCGCCGAATACCAGACCAAGGACATCCCGGCGCGGCAGGCGCTGGGGGGTTTCCTGCCTTCCAACGGCGTGGGGACGGGCTACCGGCGCGAGGTGCTGGACAAGTTGGCGGCGGCGCAGGCGGGACGGGTGTTCGATCCGGAGTGTCTGACCGAGGACTACGAGAACGGGCTGCGGCTGCACCGGCTGGGCTGCCGGCAGCTCTTCGTGCGGCTGTCCCTCCGGGACGGCGCTCCGGTGGCGACGCGGGAGTACTTTCCACGCCGCTTCCGGCAGGCGGTGCGGCAGCGGACCCGCTGGGTGCTGGGGATCGCGTTGCAGGGATGGCAACGCCACGGATGGCGGGGCGGCGCGCGGCAGGTGTTCTGGCTGTGGCGGGACCGCAAGGGTCTGGCCGGGAGTCTGCTGTCCGCGCTCGCCAACCTGTTGTCGGCGGCGGTGGCGGGAGTGTGGCTGGCGAGCGCGCTCTCGGGGCGGACTTTTCCGCTGGCGGCGCTGGCCGAATCGGCGGCCGTGCGCCGGTGCTTCTGGGTGGCGGCGGCGCTGATGCTGATTCAGACCGCCTTGCGGGCCGCCTGCGTCTACCGCCTCTACGGCTGGAAGATGGCGGCGACGGCGCCGCTGCGGGTGTGGTGGGCAAACGCGTTGAATGCGACGGCGGTGACGATGGCCATCCGGCGGTACCTGCTGCACCGGCTCACGGGCGAGCCGCTCCGCTGGGGAAAGACCGAGCACGCCTATCCGAGCCGCGCGGCGCTAAAGCCGGCGCACCGTCCGCTGGGGCAGATCCTGGTGGAAGGCGGCTGGATCAGCCAGTGGGGCTTGCAGGCGGCGCTGGCCTCGAAGCCGGAAGGCGCACGGCTGGGCGAGCATCTGTTGTCGCTGGGGTTGATCTCCGAGGAGGATCTCTACACCGCCTTGAGCCTGCAACTGGGCATTCCGCTGGGTTGGGTCGAGCCGTCGGAGGTGCCGCCCGAAGTGGCGCGCTCCCTGCCGGCGCACCTTGTGCGCGAATGGAAGGTGCTGCCGTTCAAGGTGGTGGCGGGGGATTTGCTGGTGGCGGCGGCGGAGAGCCCGGCGGCGGAGACCGAGCGCGCCATCCGGCGCTGCACGCCCCTGCGGATCCGCTTCCAGCTTGTGACGCGGGAGAACTTCGAGCTGCTGGAGCGGGAACTGTTAGGCCGGTGAGGCCCCGGCGGCGCCACTCAGGCCGTTTCGCTGGCCGCCGGGATCCGCTCCGGCTTGCGCCGCCGGCTCTTCAGGTACTCGACCACCATCGGCATCACCGAAAGCACGATGATCGCCAGCACGACCTTATCGAAGTTCTGCCGCACGAATTGCACGCTGCCCAGCCGGTAGCCCAGCATGGTCAGGCTGAACACCCAGCCGATCCCGCCGAACACGTTGAAGGAGAGGAACCGCGAGTACTTCATTTCCGCCACCCCGGCCACGAAGGGCGCGAAGGTGCGGACAATCGGCACGAAGCGCGCGTAGATGATCGTCTTCCCGCCGTGCTTGTCATAGAAAGCCTTGGTCTTCAGCAGATGCTCCTGCTTGAAGAAACGCGCGTCCGGGCGGTTGAACACGTGCGGTCCGGCGCGCCGTCCGAGGTAGTAACCCACCCCGTCCCCGATGATGGCCGCCGCCATCAGCACGAGATTGATGGTGACGATGTCCAGTTGCCCGGCGCCCGCCACCACCCCGACGGTAAACATCAGCGAGTCGCCCGGCAGAAAGAACCCCACCAGCAGGCCGGTCTCGGAGAACACGATGGCGAAAAGCAGGGCGTACCCCCACCAGCCCGTGAACACCGTCGCCAGCAGCGCGATCAGTCTTTCCGGGGTGGTGAGCGTGCGCAGAAACTCCACTAGCGCGTGAATCATCGGCTGCTTCCTGCCCGTTCGGCGCCCTCAGCCGCGGTAGCTCGCCACCAGCCGCTTCACCGCGTTGTCGTGGATCTTCACCTTGCCCTCGCGCACAAGCTGCGAGAGGATGCCGTCCTCGAAGATCTCCCGGCGCTCGCTCGCCTTCCGGCGCTTGATCGCCTCGAGCAGCTTCGCGCGCTCGCCCGCCAGCTTGGCCATATCCGGCTCCACCTTGCGCGTTACCTTCACGATGAAGTGCGAATCGCCGGATTGCACCGGCCCGATGACCGAACCCACCGGCTTGTTGAACGCCTCGATCACATAGGACGCCCCGCCCAATCCCTCCACCGCGCCGTCCCGGGTGAACTCAGGAGCCGTCCGGAACTCGCCGCCGGTGGCCTGCGCCAGCTTTTTCAGGTCGTTATTGAAGCCGGCCAGCTTCTGCTGCGCTTCTTGCGCCCGCTGCCGCGCCAACTCCCGCGCCTTCTCCGCGATGACTTCCGAGCGGAGTTGCTGCTCGACCTCGGCGAACTCCGCCTGGCGCGCGGGCTGCACCTCGTTCACCACCGCCAGCACCAGCTTGTCCTGCCCGACGGGCACCACCGGCGTGACTTCGCCCCGCCCGGTTGCCCGCAGCGCCTCCGCGAAGTCCGGGTTTACGCCCACCTCGGGAATCGGATCGCCCGCCGCCGCGCTCTCCACCTTGATAACCGGAAGGTTGTGCTTCTGGCCGAGTTCGGCCGCCGCCAGCGGATTCCTCACCAGCGCCGCGCGCACTTCATCGGCCAGGTTCTGCATCTGTTCGATGACCTGCTGGCCCTTCAACTCCTTGACCAGATCGCCCCGGACCTCCTCGAACGGCTGAAGGCGCGCTTCCTGCTTCTCCAGCACCTCGATGACGTGGAAGCCGTACTCGGTGGTGATCACGTCGCTAATCTGTTTCGGCGGCAGGGTGAAGGCCGTGTTCTCGAAGTTCTTCACCGTCTGCCCGCGGCTCACCCAGTCCAGATCGCCTCCCTTGGCGGCGGATCCCGGATCTTCCGAGTGCTTTTTGGCCAGCGCCGCGAAGTCCGCGCCTCCGCGGAGCTGTTTCACCAGATTCTCGGCCTGCTGCCGGATCGCCGCCACCTGATCGGCCGGCTTGTCTGTAGTCTTCAGCAGAATGTGCCGCACCCGCACCCGCTCCGGCGTCCGGTAGCGATCGAGATTCTGGCTGTAGGCCCGCCGCAGCGCCTGCTCGGAGATGGCGATCCCTTCGGCGATGCGCGCCTGGTCGAACACCAGCATCTGGAATGAGCGCTTCTCCGGAATCCGGTAGACGGGCAGGTTCCGCTGGTACTGCGCCCGCAACTCGTCGGGCGCCGCCGTGACCTGTGGCTTCAGCCGGTCCGGCGAGTACGCCACGTACTCCACCGCGACCTTCTCCTCACGCCGCCGGAACTCGGTCTCGACTTCTTCGTTGGTCACGATCACGCCTTCGAGCGCCAGGTTGCGCAGCCGGTTGAGGAGCATCTGCTTGCGCACGTTGGCTTCAAACTCCGCGATGCTTTGATTCTGCTGCGCCAGAAAGTTCGAGTACGCCTCGCGGCTCACCAGCTTGCCGTCCTCGAACAAGTGCGGAACCAGCGACCGGATGGCGTCGGCCAATTCCTTGTCCGTCACCTCGAAGCCCATGCGCCGCGCCTGGTAGGCCAGCGCCCGTTCGGTGATCATCTGATTGACATAGTCGGGGACGTAGTGCGGAATCATCTCGGGCGGGATGGTTTGCCCGCGCAGCGCGGCTTGCAGGTTCATCTGCACCTCCCGCACGGTCAGCGTCTCCTTGCCGATCTTGGCGATCACCGGATCGTCGGCGCCGCCTCCGCTTCCGAAGCCGGGAATCAGCGTCACCACCAGCGACAGCGCCACCAGCAGCAGCAGCGCGCCCAAAAGATACCGCACAGCCTTAGCCCGGCTGCGGAAAAGATCAAACATTCCGGCGACTCTCCAAGTGGAAAAGCAATGGTACCTCACCAGTATAGCGGACCGGCGCCGCCCGGCCGGGCCGGCTCGTCCCGCGCGGGGCGCCGCAATTTCCGCTAAGCTATACTCCAGTAACTGGGAGATCCAACTCATGGTCGCTGGAGTTCCTAAAGAAACCCTCCCGGGAGAGCGGCGCGTGGCGCTGGTTCCGGCCGCCGTACCGGCGCTCGCCAAGGCTGGCATCCAGGTCATCATCGAAGCGGGAGCCGGGGAGTCCGCCGGATTCCCCGACGCGCAGTACGCCGCCAAAGGCGCCCGCGCGGGTGCGTCCCGCGAGGAAGTGTTCCAAACCTCGGACGTCATCCTCGCGGTGCGCTCCGGCGGCCTGGAGGGGTTGCGCCCCGGGCAGGCGGCCATCGCGTTCTGTGACCCCTTGTCCTCTCCAGAGGAGGTCGCGCGGCTCGCCGCCAGTGGCGCGATCGCCTTCGCGATGGAGTTGATGCCGCGCATCACGCGCGCGCAGAGCATGGACGCGTTGTCTTCCATGGCGACCGTCGCCGGTTACAAGGCTGTGCTCCTGGCCGCCGTCCATCTGCCGCGGATGTTCCCCATGCTCATGACCGCCGCCGGCACCGTCGCGCCCGCCAGGGTATTCGTGGTGGGCGTGGGCGTGGCGGGGTTGCAGGCCATCGCCACCGCGCGCCGGCTGGGCGGCGTGGTGCAGGCATACGACGTGCGCCCGGCGGTCCGCGAGCAGGTGGAGAGCGTGGGCGCGAAGTTCGTCGAACTGCCGCTGGAGACGGTTGCGGCCGAGGACCAGGGCGGCTACGCCCGCGCCCAGGAGGAGTCCTTCTACCGCCGCCA
>CAKZVG010000167.1 GCA_937921835.1 uncultured Bryobacteraceae bacterium
CGCACCTTCACCATGCTCTTCACGCACGACACCGGCTACACCCACACGGTGCTGCTGGTGCTGGCCGGGTTGACCATGGTCACCGGAGTTCTGGGAGCCGTGTCGCAGCAGGACTTCCGGCGCGTGCTGTCGTTCCATATCGTCAGCCAGATCGGCTACATGCTGATGGGACTGGCGCTCTTCTCGCCGCTCGCCATCGCGGCCGCCATCTACTTCCTGGCCCATAACATCGCGGCGAAATCGAACCTGTTCCTGGTGGGCGGCCTGGCGGCCCGTTTCACCGCGTCGTTCGAGTTGAGAAACATGGGAGGGCTCTACCAGCGCCAGCCACTGCTGGCGGCGCTGTTCCTGATTCCGGCCCTGTCGTTGGCCGGCGTGCCGCCACTGTCGGGTTTCTTCGGAAAGCTGTTCCTGGTGCAGGCGGGGCTGGAGTTGGAGCAGTACCCGATCGTGGCGGTCTCGCTCGGGGTCGGTCTGTTCACGCTGTACTCGATGAGCAAGCTGTGGATGGAAGCGTTCTGGAAACCGGCGCCGGCGGAAGCGCAAGCCGCGCTGGCGCAACTGGCGCCGGCCGAACCGGGACGCCTGACGCTCTGGCTCCCGATCGCCGCCCTGGCGGCGGTCACGGTGGCCATGGGCTTGGCCGCGGGACCGCTGCTCGGCCTGGCTGAAAGAGCGGCCCGGCAGATGCTCGAACCGTCGGCTTATATCGCCGCCGTACTGGAGATCAAGCAATGATTCGCATCGCGCGCATCCTCGGCCTGATGGCATGGTTCGCCTGGGAACTCATCCTGGCGAACTTCCGCATGGCGCGGGACGTACTGCTTCCACTCGGCCGTCTCAAACCGGTCATCCTGGCGATTCCGCTGGAGCCGGGCGACGAGCGCCTGCTGGCCCTGTTCTCCAACGGGATCACGCTCACCCCCGGCACGCTCAGTCTGGACGTCTCCGAGGACAGGCGCTACCTGTTCATCCACGCCATGAACCCCGGCGACGTGGAGCGCTTCCGCTGCGACCTGATGCGTGACTTCCTTGGACGCATCCGGAGGGCCGTATCATGATCACCGCCACGGCCTATCTGAACCTGGCGCTGGCCGTCGCCTTCACCCTGCTGGGCGTGGCCCTGCTGCTCGCGGTCTACCGCGTGCTGGCCGGACCGAGCCTCCCGGACCGCATCGTCGCGCTCGATCTGATGGCGATGGTCTCGGCCGGCATCATGGCCGCCTCGGCGGTGGCCTCGGACCGCCCGGCGCTGCTTGACGCCTCGATGATCACCGCGCTGATCGTCTTTGTCGGAACGGCCGCCTTCGCGCGCTATTTGGAAAAGGGGGGCCGCTGATGCTGGACTACTTCGCCGCCACGCTGCTGGTGGGCGGCGCCGCCTTCATGCTGCTGGCGGCCATCGGCGTGGCCCGCATGCCGGACCTGTTCATGCGCATGCAGACCAGCACCAAGGCCAACACGCTGGGCATCGCGGGAGTGCTGATGGGCGCCGCGCTGCACTTCGCCGATGCCGCCTCCTCGGCGCGCGCGCTCCTGATCATCGCCTTCGTTTACATCACGGCGCCCGTGGCGGCGCACCTCATTGCGCGCGCCGCCTACCTCATCGGCGTTCCGGTTTGGGAGCAAACCCGCAAGGACGAGTGGCATGAGAAGCAAGCCGCGGCCGGCGATCAGCCGCCGTCGAACCCCACGTATTGAATCTCTTCCTCAAGTTCAACGCCGAATTCATTGAACACGCGGGACTTCAGCTCCCCGATCAATTCCCGAAGCTGGCTCGCGGTGCCGCCCCCCGCGTTGTAGATTAGGTTGGCGTGGTAGTCCGCTACCTGGATGCCGCCGCGCGACATCCCCTTGGCGCCCACTTGCTCGAGAAACCACGCTGCCGGCACCTTGCCCTCGCGCACCACCTCGCCCGGCACGCGCGCGGCGGCGGCGGGCGGAAGTTCGGCCAGCAGCAGGTTTTTGAAGATGCTCCCGGCGCACTTCATGCTGGGAGGGTATTTCTCATTGCGAATCTTCAGGATGCCGGCTGAGATGCGAAGTAATTCCTCGCTTGCGGCGGCTTCGAGCAGCAGTTCCGCGGCGAAGATGGTCCAGTGACGGTGTCGCTTAAAGACGCTGTCGCGGTAGCGGAATCCACATCCCTCGCGGTCGAGGACGCGCTCGCCTTCCCCGTCGAAGAAGCGGACTCGCTCCACGCGCTCGGAGATCGAATGGCCGTAGGCGCCCGCATTCCCGTAAATGGCCGCGCCCACCTGGCCCGGAATCCCCGCCAGCGTCTCGAGGCCCTTGAGCCCGGCGGCGTTGGCGAAGTCCACCAATTCCTGGAGTGCGGCGCCGGATTCCACGCTGATCCGCTCACCGCGGCGCGTGATGCGGTCTCCGGTGAAGCGCAGCACGGCCCCGGGAAAGCCCGCATCGGAGACCACCAGATTGGTGCCGCCGCCGATGACCACCTGCGCGACGCCCGCCTCCCGCACCGCGCGCACCGCAAGTTCGAAGGCCCGCGGATCCTTCGTCTCGGCCAGTAGGCCGGCCGGACCGCCGATGCCGAAGCGCGTGTAGGGAGCGAGCGGCTCGCCGCGCGCGACCCGCAGTCCCGGGATCTTGCGCAAGGCCTGACAGGCTTCCTCGAGAGAAGACATTTCCTTCGATTCTAGCCCGGAGGGGAAGCGCGCGATCCGCCCTCCGCGCCCGGCCGCCTACCGGATAGAATCATACAGAAGCCACCCCATGCCACGCTCCTTTGCCGGTTTCGATTCCCAGGCGCTGGCCTTCCTGCGCAACCTGGAGAAAC
>CAKZVG010000168.1 GCA_937921835.1 uncultured Bryobacteraceae bacterium
CAAAACCTGTTTGTGATTTGCATCTTATGGCCGTTCGGGTCTGAAGTCAAGGGAAAAAGAAAGCGCCCGGGGGAGTTTGATAAGCTGAGCATTTTCAAACCGTTACAGGAAACCGTTCCGAACCCGCAGCGGGCCGTGCCAATAGAAAACCGCCTTCGCCGGCCTGTGGAATTCGCTCTAACCTGCCGGAAGCGCTTATCTTATTTGTCTCCCAGATCGAGCATCACCAGCGGCTCCTCAGCATTTTTCTTGCCAAACCTGGCGCCAAGCAGACGGCGGAAGCTCCCGACCGCGAAACCGGACACCAGCGCGAACAGCACCAGCAGGCCGATGAAGATGAAAACGCTGAGGATAAACTCCCCGAAGCGCCTGAGTTCGGTCTTTTCGGCGGCGCTCTCGCTCCAGGTCACGGTAGCGCTGTAGCGCACGGTGGCCAGCAGCCGCTCGGCGGCGTCGGGATCGGGTGGCGAGAACATCACGGCCACCAGAGGACCGGCGCGCTTGACGAAGGCTCCGGGGAGCTTCTGCATCTCGGCCTGGCGCTCGCGGGCGATCTGGGGTGTGGGGTAGTTGAAGATCGTCAGCGGCATGTCGCCCGAACCGAGCCGGAAGCGGCCGAACTGCGCCTCGGCGCCGTAGCGGAAGGCGGCTGCCGAGGGGGGAATGCGCGGCTCGAATCGTTCGAGCGAAATCGGGCCAAGAAGATAGCGTTCCGAATTCGGGATCCGGCCGCGGGTAGGGAAGAAATCAGGCAGCGCCGGCAGCGAAGAGCGGTCCAGGCGCGGCAGCCGCTCAAAGAAATAGCGCAGTTCGGCCTCGACCGGCGTGCGCCCCTCCCACTGGAGGACGTAATTGCCATAGGCCATGATCAGCCCGGCGCCAGGCAGCCGGACGCCGGTACTGACCAGTTCGGTGGCCTGGGAGCCCTCCGGGCGCAGGAGCTGATAGGCCGCGAAGGCCCCGGTGGGGTCATCGAACCGCCAGGCGGTAGCCGTGTACTTGCCGCCGGCGCCTTCGTAGACGGCGCGCTCGGCCTCATCGAAGCCGTACTCCTCAAACAGCGGCGGATCGGACGGCCGGACGGGCGTCGAAGACGTCCGTTTGAATTCGCCGGCCTGCTCCGGCCAGATGGAAGCGCCCAAGGGGGCCGCCGCCAAGACGAGAATCGCGGTGAAAGCCTTCATTCGATCTGGCAAACGCCCCCAGTGGGCACGCAGCCTTGCCGGCCGCGGATGGGTGAGGGGGAAGGCCGCCGAAGCGGGCTGGCGGGCAATCCCGCCTTGCAGAGCCGCCACCCTAGCCCGCCCCGCAGCACTTCTTGTACTTCTTCCCGCTGCCGCACGGGCACGGCTCGTTGCGGCCCACTTTCTTGCCTTTGGCGACCGGCTGGCTGGAAGCCGAGCTGTCGCCGCCGGCAAATTGCAGTTCAGCCATCTCGCGTTCCTTGCGCCGCTGCACGTTGCGCGTGAAGTCCTGCATCGAAGCCTGAGCCGCCTGGCGCTGCTCGGCCAGGCGCGCCGCGCTCACGGCAAGCGCGCCGGCCTCTTCCCCGGGCTCCTCTTCGTCGGGCATCGCCACCAGCGGGCGGCCCAGTTCGCGAACCTCCACCGGCAGGAAGAACAGCCGCCTCGTGGTCTCGTCCTCGATCCGTTCCATCATGTCCTGGAACAGGTTGTAGGACTCCTTTTTGTACTCGACCAGCGGGTCTTTCTGAGCATAGCCACGCAGCCCGATGCCTTCCTTGAGATGGTCCATCGAAAGCAGGTGGTCTTTCCACTGCTCGTCGATGACAGTCAGCATGATGATCCGCTCGGCGTAGCGCATCGCCTCCGGACCGGCCAGGTTCTCTTTCTCGTCGTACTTGTGAAGCACCTGCTCTTTGACCGTGTCCTCGATCTCGGCGCGGGCCATCTCGGCAAGCTGCTGGATGTCGAGGCGGACACCGAACTGCGTGAGCACGTCGCTTTGCAGCCCGGGCAAATCCCAGGTGGTGGGATGCGCCTGTTCCGGACAGCGGCGATCGATGTAGGATCCAACGATATTGCCGACGATTTCGACGATGCGCTCCTTCTCGTTGCGCCCTTCCAGCAACTCGCGGCGCATGCCGTAGACGGCCTTGCGCTGCTTGTCCATCACGTCGTCGTATTCGAGCAGGTGCTTGCGGGCCGCGAAGTTCTGCGCCTCAACGGCCTTCTGCGCGGCGGCGATGCGCTTGCTGATCAGCCGCGACTCGATGGGCACATCCTCTTCCATGCCCAGCCGCAGCATCAGGCCCTGGATGCGCTCGCCGCCGAAGATCCGCAGCAGGTCGTCCTGAAGCGAAAGAAAGAAGCGCGAGCTGCCGGGATCGCCCTGCCGTCCGGCGCGCCCGCGGAGCTGGTTGTCGATGCGCCGCGCCTCGTGGCGCTCGGTGCCGACGATGTGCAGGCCGCCCAGCGCGACCACCTCGTCGTGCTCGCGGTCGGTCTGCGCCTTGAAGCGGCTGTAGACTTCGTTCCACTTGGCGCGCGGCACGCGGTAGAAGGCGTCCTGGTGCTGGAAGTAACTGTAGTTTTCGTCGGCGACGTAGATCTCCACGCCCTCCGGCAGCCGCTCGGCGAGTTTCTCGCGCAGGCAGAAGTCCCGGGTCATGAACTCGGGGTTGCCGCCGAGCAGGATGTCGGTGCCGCGGCCGGCCATGTTGGTGGACACCGTAACCGCGCCCTTGCGCCCCGCCTGCGCGATGATGAAGGCCTCGCGCTCGTGCTGCTTGGCGTTGAGCACCTCGTGCCGCACGCCCATGCGCTTCAGAATCCCCGAAAGCTTCTCGGACTTCTCCACCGAGATGGTGCCCACCAGCACCGGCTGGCCTTTCTCGTTGCGCTCCTTAATTTCCTTGGCGGCGTTGCGGAACTTCTCTTCTTCGGTGCGGTAGACGACGTCCGGATGCTCGATGCGGATCAGCGGCCGGTTGGTGGGCGCCACCACCACGTCGAGCTTGTAGATCTTGGCGAACTCGGCCGCCTCGGTTTCGGCCGTGCCCGTCATGCCCGCCAGCTTCTTGTAGAGCTTGAAGAAGTTCTGCAGCGTGATGGTGGCAAGGGTCTGGTTCTCTTCCTTGATCCGCACACCTTCCTTGGCCTCGACCGCCTGATGCAGGCCGTCGCTCCAGTTTCGCCCCGGCATCAGCCG
>CAKZVG010000169.1 GCA_937921835.1 uncultured Bryobacteraceae bacterium
AACTTTCAGAATACCAAACCTTCCCGTCACATCCCTGTAGCGTTTTGCCGCTACAATGGGGCGCAGCATGATCAAAAGACTCTTGAACCGCCTCTTCACGGCCGCGGTTGTGCTTCTGGCGGCCGCCGCCGCGCCGGCGCAGAAACGGGCGCTGGTCGCCGTGCCGGACCTGCCCGGCTACAAGACCCTGAAGTGCGACTTCCACCTGCACACCGTCTTCTCCGACGGCGAGGTGTGGCCCACCACGCGGGTGATGGAAGCCTGGCGCGACGGTTTGGACGCCATCGCCATCACCGACCACGACGACTATCATCCGCACAAGGACGACGTGAGCGTCAACCTCGCGCGGGTCCACCAGATCGCGCTTCCGGCGGCCGAGCGGGCCGGCATTCTGCTGGTGCCGGGGGTGGAGATCAGCAAGGGCGATATCCACTTTAATGCGCTCTTCGTGACCGACGCCAACGCCTTCACCGGGCTCGACCTCACTTCCGCGCTGACGGCGGCGAAGAAACAGGGCGCGTTTCTGTTCTGGAACCACCCCGGCTGGCGCGGCCCGACGGTGTGGCAGCCGGTGATCGAAGCCGCGCACAAGGACGGCATGGTGCATGGCGTGGAGCTGGTCAACGGACGTACTTTCTACGCCGAAGCTTTTCCCTGGATCGGGCCCAAGAAGCTCGCCATTCTCGCCAACACCGACGCGCACGCTCCGCTGCCGGCTGAGCAGCGTCTGGGACAGCGCCCGGTAACGCTGGTCTTCGCGCGCAGCGCCGATCTGGAGGGCATCCGCGAAGCCCTCACCGCGCGCCGCACCGTGGCCTGGATGGACGACCACCTGTGGGGTTCGGCCGAACTGCTGAAGGGGCTGTGGGAGGGCGCCGTCAAACCGCTCACGGCGGAGGCGCGGCTTGAAGGCCGGATCGTGCGGCTGCCGTTCCGGAACGGGTCCTCGATTCCCTTCGAGGCGCAGCTTGTCGGCAAGCCCACATGGCTGACGGGCAAAGGCACGATCCATCCCCAGAGCGAGAGCGTGCTGGCGCTGCGCGCCGGTCCCGTGCCGCCCGGCGGGGAAGAGGCGGCGACGGTGGAACTGGAGATCACCAACCTGCACCCCGCGCCGGGCGAGAACCTGCGCCTGACGCTGCCGGTCCGCATCGCCGCCCGGAAGTAACCGGCGGCCGCCGGGGCGCGCGCCTCAGGGAACGGTTCAGCGCGGACTGGCCTTGGCGGAGAACCCCCGCCAGCGGCGTTCCCGCCTCGCCAGGGAGCGCTCGCGGAAGTCCGGCGGCACCAGCAAGGTGAGCGCGTTCTCAACCAGCTCGATGCTGGCGGGCAGCCAGCCGGCGGACTCGCCGTCGACCTGCACGTAGACGCGCCGGCCGCCCGGGCCTTCGAAACGCGCTTGGCGCGCGGGCAGCATCACGACCCCATCCATGCCGGGCAGGGTGTCGGTGAGCACGCCCGCGAAGTACTTCAGGTACTGGAAGGCGTTCTCTCCCTCGAAGAGGACGATCTCGAACTTGTTCTCAAGCAGGCAGGCCGAGCGGGCGATCTCGATGTCCCCGCCGTAGTTGCGGACCCGGCTGGCCAGCGCGAAGCTGCATCGCTGGTGGCGTCCTTCCACCCAGACGTCGAACTCCTCCAGCCGCCGGCCGAGCTGGCCGAAGCCCGACAGCCAGTAGGAGAGCTTGCCCAGGTGCGCTTTCCAGTCGAGATTCAGATTGTAGACGATGTGCGCGTCCAGGCCCACGCCCGCCATAAGAAGGAAGAAACGCGGGGGGACGCCGGAAGCGCGCAGCAGACCGAGCGACACGCGCTCGGGTACGCACGCGCCGAGCATGGCGGCGGCGGCATCCAGGCGGCGCCCGAGGCCGAGTTCCATCGAGAGCACGTTGGCCGTGCCGCCCGGCAGGATGGCCAGGGGAACCTGCGAGTGCGCCATCCCGTTGATGACCTCATTGATGGTTCCGTCGCCACCGGCCGCCAGAATGAGATCGGCCCCCTGTTCGAGGCACTCGCGCGCGATGGCCGCCGCCGTGCCGGGACCGGTGGTGGGCCGCTCGATGACGGCGTGGCCGGCCGTTCGCAGCGTCTCGATCGTGCGCAACAGCGCCCGCTGTCCGGAACGCATAAGTGCGCCCGCGCGCGGATTATAGATCAGGTAACTGTTGCGGTAAAGAGTGATGGCGGCTGAGTACCTCGACTAAGTTCATTATAATGAATCCCGATGAATGACGAACTGCGGCGCGAAGCCGAACAGCTTCGCGAGACGCTGCGGCGGCACGAGTATCTTTACTATGTGCTCGACCAGCCGGAGATCAGCGACGCCGAATACGACGGGCTCATGCGCCGTTTGCAGCGGCTCGAGGAGGAGCACCCCGAGCTGGCCACGGCGGATTCGCCAACCCGCCGCGTGGGCGGCAAGCCCCGGGAGGGATTCGTCAAGGTGCCTCACTCGGCGCCCATGCTCAGCCTCGACAACGCCCTCAATGAAGCGGAACTGCGCGAATTCGACAACCGCGTGCGGTCGCTGCTCAAGGGAGAACCCTTCCGCTACACGGCCGAGCTGAAGCTGGACGGGCTCTCCCTGGCGGCGCTGTATTCCGGGGGGGTGCTGGCCCGCGCGGTGACGCGCGGCGACGGGCAAGTGGGCGAGGACGTCACCGAGAATGCCCGCACCATCCGCAGCCTTCCGTTGCGGGTGAACGGCGCGCCGCAGGATTTCGAGGTGCGGGGCGAGGCCATCATGAACCGCGAGGCCTTCGAACGCCTGAACGCCGAGCGGGACCGCCTGGGACAGCCCCGCTACGCCAATCCGCGCAATTCCGCGGCCGGATCGCTGCGCGTGCTCGACCCCTCCATTACCGCGGCGCGGCAACTCGATTTCTTCGCCGATCTCTATTTGCGGGGAGGCAGGCCGGCCTGCGAAAGCCACTGGGAATCGCTCGAGGAACTGGGGCGGCTCGGATTCAAGGTGAACCCGAACCGGCGCCTGTGCGGAAGTTTCGAGGAACTGCTCGAGTTCTGCCGGGAGTGGGACAGCAAGCGCGACGAACTGCCGTACGAAATCGACGGCGTGGTCGCGAAGGTGGACGCCGTCCCGCAGCAACTCGCCCTGGGCTGGACAGCCAAGGCGCCGCGCTGGGCGATCGCGTTCAAGTATCCGGCGCGCAAGGCCGAAACCGTGGTTGAGAGCATCGAAGTGCAGGTAGGGCGCAGCGGGGCGCTGACGCCGGTCGCGCACCTCAAGCCGGTGCCGGTGGCCGGAGTGATGGTGGCGCGGGCGACGCTGCATAACGAGGATGAGATCGCGAGGCTGGGGGTATCGGCCGGCGATACGGTGGAGATCGAACGCCGCGGCGAGGTGATTCCCAAGGTGGTCCGGGTGGTGCGCCAGGGCGAGGAGAGACGGCCCTTCCGCATGCCGGCGCAGTGTCCGGTTTGCGGCGGCGAGGTGGTGCGCGAGGAAGGCGAGTCCGCCAGCCGCTGCATCAACACCAATTGTCCGGCGCGACTCAAGGAGTCCGTCCGCTATTTCGCCTCGCGCGGGGTCATGGATATCGACGGCCTGGGCGAAGCGCTGGTGGAGCAGCTTGTGGACCGCGGTCTGGTGAAGAGCGTCGCGGACATCTACGATCTGAAGGCCGGGGACCTCGCCGCGCTGGAGCGCATGGGCGCCAGGTCGGCCGCCAAGGTCGCCGCCAACATCGAGCGCTCCCGCTCGCAGCCGCTGGCGCGCGTCCTCAACGGCCTGGGAATCCCTTTCGTCGGCGAACGGACGGCGTCGATTCTGGCTGATACCTTCGGCAGCCTGGACGCGATCGCGCAGGCGGACCTCGAGACGCTCCAGACCGCCGAGGAAGTCGGCCCCAAGGTGGCGCACAGCATTTACGGGTACTTCCGCGAGCCGCGCAACCGCGAACTGGTGGAGCGGTTACGAAAGGCCGGCCTCCAGTTCACGCAGGCGCCGAAAAAGAAGACCGGCGGGGCGCTAGCCGGCTCAACCTTCGTGCTGACGGGCACGCTGCCGCACCTGACGCGCGAGGAGGCCAAGGCGAGGATCGAAGCCGCCGGGGGAAAGGTGAGCGGGTCGGTGAGCCGCAAGACGCGCTATGTGGTGGCGGGCGAGGATGCCGGTTCGAAGCTCGACAAGGCGCGCGAGCTGGGCGTGGAAGTGATCGGCGAAGAGCGGCTGCTCGAATTGCTGGCGGGCGCTTAACGCGCGCGCGCGGCGGCGGGAATGGCCTCGCCGGGCGGTTCGTTTCCCCTGCGGAATCCGAACGCTCCGATGGGAATCCCGAGCGCCTTCGGATCGGGGTCTCCCGGGCAGCAGGGCGGGGAAGCGCGGAAGCCCACCAGAACCTCGCCCGGCGGCGCGGGAGCCAGGTCCCAACGCACGGCGTGCCAGCCGGGCTGGTGGAATTCGCGGCGCCCGATCACGCGCCCGTCCAGCGTCACTTCGAGCGAGACCCGTCCCACGATCCTCAGGTAATCGGGTCCGGCGTTCACCACCACCTCGAACTGCCGCGCTTCTTCGGGGCGGTACAGCGTGGCCGAGGCCGACGGGCGGATCCAGCGGAAATAGCCCGAGCGCCCGTGCCAGCCCTCGCGCAACTGCCATACGGGCGTCTCCGGCGTCATGCGGATGAAGGAGGCGAGCGGTTCGCCGGCGCGTTTCGGCACCACGCTCAGCACCCGGGACGGCGCGTCCCAGACCAGCAGCGCGGCGTCGGCCGAACGGATCTTTTCCGGCGCCAGCGGCTCGTCCAGCGCGTACAGCCCGACCTGCTCGCGATAGGCGTAGCGCAGGATGCCCTCGACGCCCCAGCGGTTCATCGCGCTGGGCGCGCCGTCGTAGACGAACAGGCGTGTGGCGGCGAGCGGCTCCACGCTTTTGAGCAAAGCCTGCGTGTAGGCGCGGTTTTCGTCGGCCACGGTGAGCGCGGCGCGGCGTAGTTCCCGCAGCCGGAGATAGTTGAACGGCAGCCAGAGCAGAAAGAGCGCGGCCAGCGCGGGCGCTGGGACGCGGACGGAGGCGGCGGCGAGAGCAAGCGCCAGCATGGCGGCCGGCAGGTAAAGGTAGGCGCTGTACAGGCGGCCCGGCAGCAGCAGCAGGGGAGCAAGCAGCGCAAGGAAACCGAAGAGTCCGAGCCAGAGGCGCCGGTCGCGGGCCACCACCGGCAGCGCCAGCAGCGCCAGTCCCGCGTAGGGAATCAGCAGCACGCGGTGGGCATAGAACGGAATGGTGGCGCTCAGCGCGGACCACGAGAGACTCATGGCGTAGGGATTGCCGCTCTCCGGCCGGAACAGCAGCGCCTGAAGGCCGAAGCACAGCGAGACGGCGAAGAACGGCGCCAGCCGCAGCCAGCGGCGCCTGCCGCTCTCCTCCCCGAACCAGTACTCGCAGGCCGCCAGCACCGCGGGCAGCATCACCGCCAACTCCTTCGACTTGTAAGCCAGCCACAGCGCCGCCAGGCTCAACGCCCAGCGCCGCTGGCGGTAGAACAGCAGGGTCAGCAGCGAAAAGGTGGCGCACAACACGTCGAAGACGTACATCGGCTTCCAGTAGGCGTCGAACAACGCCATGTGGAAGGAGAAGAAGAGAACGCCCGCGCCCGCCGCGGCGGCGGGGAGATCGAAGCGGCGCAGCAGCAGCCACAGCAGCCAGAGGTTCAGCAAGTGCAGGGCGTGGATCACGCCGACGTAGGGCGGGAACTCGAGTCCGGCGACGCGCTCCATCAAGTGAAAGTAGAAGTGGCCAACCGGGCGGAAGTTGTTCTCATAGAACTCGGGACTGGTCAGCGCGGCGGCGAATCCATGCGCCGGCACGGCGCGGGTCCAACTGATGTTGTCGAGTTCGTCGTCCTGGAAGTATCCCTGGTAGGCGCCGCGGTTGGCCACCAGGAACAGCAGCGCCAGCGCCAGGAAGGCGGCGGGCCCAGCCAGCCGGCGCGGCATGTCTACCGCTCCGCCGCGCGCAGGAAGTCGAAGTCGCAGCCCTGGTCCGCCTGGGTGACGTGGTCGAGGAAGAGCTTTCCGTAGCCGCGGGTGTAGGCGGGGGGCGGGGGCGTGAAGGCCGCCAGGCGACGCGCGATCTCCTCCCCGGGCAGGTTCAGATGCAGGCGCCGCGCGGGCGTATCCAGCACGATCTCGTCGCCGGTTCGAACCGCGGCCAGGGGGCCGCCGGCGGCCGACTCGGGCGCCACGTGCAGCACCACGGTGCCGAAACTGGTGCCGCTCATGCGGGCGTCGGAGATGCGCAGCATGTCGTTGACGCCGCGTTCGAGCAGCACGCGCGGCATCGGAATG
>CAKZVG010000170.1 GCA_937921835.1 uncultured Bryobacteraceae bacterium
AACCAGCAACTCCTGCTGCTCCCGGAAGCGGTAATTGAAGGCGTCCTTGGGCCAGTTCAGAAAGAACGTTTCGAGGAAACTCGGCGTCAGCCAGAAACATGCCAGCAGGTAGGCCAGGAGGGCCGCGGCCAGCACCGGCAGCGGGCGCAGGCCGGTGGTTTTCCAACCATTGAAGGTGGCCAGCAGGAAGGCAAAGCAGCACCAGGCCAGCGCCAGGCCCGCCACCAGGTTCGTCAGCGTGACGGCGGCCAGCAGCACGGCGGCGAGGAAGACCCACGGAAAGCGGGCGCGCACCGCCGCCCGATGCACGGCCATGAGCGCCAGCGGCAGCAGCGTCAATCCGAGGTTGTGCGGCCCTTCGCCATACTTGGCCAGCACCTGAATCCGCCAGGGCAGCGGCACCAGGCCGCGGTCGTCGTCGATCGGACGGTAGAGGTGATAGAGCGGCGACCAGAAGGTGTAGCCGATCGCCGTCGCCAGCGCCCACCAGCGGCTGCCGGTGAAGTAGCGCACGAACAGATACACCGTGGCGGGGCCGAAGCAGGCGGCCGTGGCAGTCACCAGGCGGTGCGCGTACTCCGGCGGAAACGACAGCACCCAGGTGAGCAGCGCCGCCAAGTACGGCACCACCGGGACGTACAGGAAGTGCGCCGGCACGCCGAGATACTGGGTCGGGTTCCAGCCCCAGGGATTGGGGTTTTCGGCGAAGAACCGCGCCATGGAGGCGTAGCCGCCCTCGATGGAATCGCGAAACGGCAGTTCGCCGGGCAGGAACAGGGGTGCGTTGAGCGCGGCGTTGAGCAGGAAGATGCCGAGCACGATGGCGGGTTCGATCCAGCGCGCGGTGCGGTTCACGGTGTTCCCTCCGCCGCCTGCGCCTTACGCTTTCGCAAGGCCAGGGCGAGCAAGGCGAGCAGGACGCCGGCCGAGGCGGCGCTGAGGATCCGTCCGACGAGGTTTTCGAGCGGGAGTTCGAAGACCAGCCGGATTTCGTGCGCGCCGGGTGGCGCCTCAATCAACAGGAAGCCCATAGGGTCCTTGCGCACCGGCAGGCGGCGGCCGGCGGAATAGGCGCGCCAGTACGGGTCGTAGCTCTCCTGCACCAGGAAACTCTCCCCTTCGGAAACGGTCCCGGAAACGTACATCACGCGCGCGCTTTCGCGGCGCCAGCGGGCGGGCTTGTCCGGGCCCCGTTCCACTGCCTCGGCATAGGGCCGGACATTCTCGTTGGTCGGCTGCGCGGCGATGGAGGGGATGGCGTCGATACGCCGCGTCTCGACGATGCGCGCCAGACCGGGAAAGCGGCGTGGGACGCGGTAGACGATGTCGCCTTCGCCGCTGTCATGCAGCACCGCGAGGCGGCCATCGAACTTCTCCGGATGCGAAAAATCGCGGTAGATTTCCTGGGATGGGTCGCGATGCACAATCACCGCGCCGGCTCCCGCCGCCTGAAGCCAGGCGAGGGCGTTGCCCGCGTCGGGATCGCCCGTGACCACGTATTGCGCAGCCGTCACCACCTGATTCAGCACTCCCTGTTCAGAACCGCCTCCCACCTGCGGCAGGTCGTGCCAGGCGTTGTACCAGAAGCGGGTCGAGCCGGACGCGAAGACGCGCTCACCGGGCAGGTTCCGGGCGACCCACTCCGTGATGCGGTACTCGATGCGGTTCTCCGGATGCCAGTCGCGCGGATAGAGTTCCCAGGCATGGCGGACATAGCGCCGCGCCTGCCAGAACGCGAGCAGCACCAGCACCGCCGCCAGCAGCCGCGGCGCGGCCCGAAGCCAGGCGGGACGCCGGTTCACGCGCCGGCTCCACAGCCACGCCAGAACGAGCAGGGCGAAAACGATGAACACCATGTCGAGTTCCGGCGCCAAGCGCAGCGGCTCGCCAATCACGCGGAAGCCGAAGTGCTCGTTGCCAAGCACGTTCAGGCTCATGAAGAGCAGCGCGCCCCAAACGAACAGCGGCCAGGCGCGCTCCGGACGCCGCCACGCGATGCGCCATGTGACGGCGGCGAAGGCCAGCGCCACCGCGAGGGCCAGCGCGAGCGACCAGGCGTTGCCCGGCTGCGACACGAGTCTCATGTTATCGAGCGTGACGCGCAGATAAGAGGGGGTGAGCCAGAAGGCCGTCAGTCCGTAAGCCAGCAGCGGAATCGCCGCCGCGCGCAGCAGCAGCTCCCGGTCCGGCTGCGCCAGCCAGCGTGCCCAAACCAGCAGGGGGTATAGGATGGCCAGCGCCGTCGCGCCATAGAAGTTGTTGGAAACCACCAGCGCGGAAAAGACCGCCGCCAGCGCGAGCGCCGCGGGTCGCCAGGCGGGCAGCGCCGCCCACGCCGCCGCCAGAGCCAGGGGCAGAACCGCCAGCGCCGACATGTGCGGACCCTCGCCGTAACGCAGCAGGACGTTCAGCCGCTGCGGCAATGAGAACGCCCCTTGCGCATCCACCCGCATGTGCTCGATGAACAGGAGCGCTGGCGACAGCGTCCCCGCGGCAAGCGCACCCAGCCACCCCACGCCGCGCGATCCCGCTCCCGTGCGCAGGAACACGTAGACGGCCAGGATGCCGATGCAATAGAAGAACGCCGTGTAGATATGGTACGCC
>CAKZVG010000171.1 GCA_937921835.1 uncultured Bryobacteraceae bacterium
CTTCGGTTCTACCTCGACGACTGGCGCAAGACGCTCGAAAACTACCCCGCCGCCACGGAAAAATACAGCCGGGCCATGGAGGAATGGAAGACCAAGGCCGCCGAGGCCAAGCGCGCCGGCGCGGCCGTTCCCGCCCAGCCGCGGCCGCCCGCCGGACCGGGCCATCAGAACACACCCGCCGGCCTCTTCAACGCCATGATCGCGCCGCTGACGCCCTATGCCATCCGCGGCGCCATCTGGTATCAGGGCGAGGCCAACGCCAACGAGCGCCAAGCCTTTTCCTACCGCCGCTTGTTCCGGCTGATGATTGAGGACTGGCGCCAGGCTTGGGGGCAAGGCCCCTTCCCGTTCCTGTTCGTGCAACTGGCTAACTTCAAGTCCAACGAGTACTGGCCGGTGCTGCGCGAATCGCAGACCGACGCCCTGAACCTGGTCAACACCGGCATGGCGGTCATTATCGACATCGGCGACCCGGACAACATCCATCCCGCCAATAAGCAGGAAGTCGGCCGGCGCCTGGCCCTGTGGGCCCGCGCCATCACCTACGGCGAGAAGGACCTGGTCTATTCGGGGCTGCTCTACCGCCAGATGAGCGCCGAGGGCGGCCGCCTGCGGCTGTGGTTCGACCACACAGGATCCGGACTCGCCGCGCGCGGCGGAGGCGCGCTGAAGGGTTTCGAAATCGCGGGCGCCGATGGCCGTTACGTTCCCGCGGTTGCCGCCATCGACGGCGCGGCGGTGGTCGTCTCCAACTCCGCCATAAGCCGCCCGGTCTCGGTGCGCTATGCCTGGAGCGACAATCCCGAGGAAGCCAATCTGATCAACCGCGAGGGTCTGCCGGCGTCGCCCTTCCGCGCGGGCGAGAAGGTTCCTTTGCGGTAGCGGGGCAGATAGGGCGCTCGCCGAGCGGATGAAGTTGTACTTGCGAATATTATAGACATCGAATATTCTACTAGTGTGCAGAACGCGCTGCGCTCCTACAAGGCGAATTTGTTCCAAGCGCTGTCGCATCCGACGCGCATCGCCATTGTGGAGTTGCTGCGGGACGGCGAACTCTGCGCCGGCGCCATTCAGGAGCAACTCGGGATCGAGCAGTCCAACCTTTCCCAGCATCTGGCCATCCTTCGCGGCCGGCAGGTGCTTGCCAACCGGAAGGAGGGCAATCAGGTTTTCTACTCTCTCCGGAACCCGGTTCTGGTGGAGGTGCTCGACATCATGCGCCGGTACTTCCAAGCGAACCTGGCCGAGGCGGTCCAAATGCTGGACGAAATCCGTTCCGAGCCGCAAGCGATGGCGGCGGAGTCCGCCAAGGCGGAAGGATCCTGAGAATGCCTGGATATCAATCGGTCTCTTGGGCAGCAGGCTGGCTGCAAACGGACGTCGCAACGCTGACCGAGTTTGAACAAAAGGGCTGGATTAAGACCGTGGAAAAGAACGGTCTCGTGTTTCTCGCGGGAGACCAGCGCTACCGCGCGAAGTTCATCCTCCACCTCCGGACGAAGATGGGACTGAGCGACGAACAAATCGACTTTGTGCTCGCCGCGCAACGTCCGCCCTATTCAGCGGCCGACGCGGAGCGGATTCTCCGGGAGCGAGGACAGCCCGCGGGCGGCGGAGTCTCAAGGCGGCTGGCGCGGGAGACGCATTAGCTCGATGGGCGGGGCTTCCCCGATCCTGTTTAACGCTGGGCTGTTGGCCTATGTTCTGGGGGCGGCGGCGGCACTGGCGCTCGTCTGGCGCCCGGACGCCGCGCGGCTGGCATCTTTTTCCCTGGCCCTGGCGGGTGCTGCGCTGGAGATGGCGGCATCGGCCGCGGCGCTGGCGAAAGCGCCGCCACCCGCCTGGAACCTCCCCTGTGGCGTGGCGCTGTTCTCCTTCGGCGTGCGCCTGGACCCGCTCTCGGCCTACTTCGGGCTGGCGCTGGCGGTCCTGGCCGCCTCGGCCTCCATCTACTCGTTCGGCTACCTGCGGCGCTGGCCGGGGGGGACGGGCGCGGGCCTGCTGGGCTTCTTCTACAACGCGCTGCTGCTGAGCCTGACGCTGGTTTTCGCCGCCTCGAACGCCTTTTTCTTTCTGTTGGCCTGGGAAGTGATGGCGCTGGCCGCCTACTGCCTGGTGAGTTTCGAGCACGAAAAGCAGGAGACCCGCAACGCCGGCACGCTTTTCCTGATCATGTCGCACGGCGGGACCGGCATGCTGCTCATCGCCTTCCTGGTTCTGGCGACCGCCTCGGGGAGCCTCGAATTTGCGGACTTCCACCTGCGCATCTCCGCCCTGCCTCCCGCGGTGCGGACCGTGGTTCTATTGCTGTTCTTCCTTGGCTTCGGCGTGAAGGCCGGAATCATTCCCGTGCATGTGTGGTTGCCGGCGGCTCACCCGGTCGCGCCCAGCAACGTCTCGGCCTTGATGTCAGGCATCGTGATCAAGGCTGGAATCTATGGGATGGCCCGCGTCTTTTTCGATTTCCTCGGCGAGCCGCCGCTATGGATTGGAACTCTCGTCTTGGCGGTGGGAGTGGTGTCCGGCTTGATCGGCGTCCTTTACGCTCTCATGGAGCACGACCTGAAGCGGTTGCTCGCCTATCACAGCATCGAGAACATCGGCATCATTCTTACCGGCTTCGGCGCGGCGCTTCTGTTCCGGTCTCTTGGCCACGTCAATCTCGCGGCACTGGCGCTGATCGCCGGCCTCTACCACACCCTGAATCACGCCATTTTCAAGTGCCTGCTCTTTCTGGGCGCCGGCTCCGTGCTGCACGCCACCCACACCCGCAACATGGAGGAGATGGGCGGCTTGATCCGGCGCCTTCCGGCAACGGCGTTCTTCTTTCTGACTGGCGCCGCCGCCATCTCCGGCCTGCCGCCCCTGAACGGCTTCGTGAGCGAATGGCTCACCTACCAGGCGCTGCTGGCCGGCTTTGGGACTACGCAGAGCCTCACCCGTCTGATGTTCCCGGTCGCCGGGGCGCTGCTGGCGCTGACCGCCGCCCTGGCCGCGGCCTGCTTCGTGAAGGCTTTCGGCATCACTTTTCTGGCGCTGCCGCGCAGCGGGGAAGCCGAACGCGCCCGGGAGGCGCCGACGTCGATGCGCTTGGGGATGGCCGTTCTGGCCGCGGCCTGCGTGGTCCTCGGCATCGGGGCGGTATGGTTTCTGCCGGTGTTCGATCCAATCACCGCGCAGGCGATGGGCGTGGGCATCAGTTCCTCGCTGGCCGCCGGCGGAGGGCTGGCGCTGTCGGCGGGTACGCCCCGTGGCGGAACGGTCTCGCCCGCGGCGATCGCCGGCCTGCTGCTGCTGCTCTCCGCGCTGCCGGCGGTGCTTTGGATCCGGCGGGGACGCCGGGTCACCGGACCGGTTTGGGATTGCGGGCTGCCGGGTTTGACCGCCGCCAACGAGTACACGGCGACCGCGTTTTCCAAGCCTTTGCGGATGATCTTCGCCGCCCTCTACCGTCCCCGGCGCGAGATCCAGGCCGAGTTCGAAGTCTCGCCGTACTATCCCACCGCCATCCGCTTTGAAAGCGAGATCGAGCCCAGCTTCGAAAAGCGGCTGTACGATCCGATCAAGGACCGCGTGCTGGCGGCGGCCGGCCGGATGCGGGTGATGCAGGCGGGCAGCATTCACGCTTACCTCGCCTACATCTTCGTGGCGCTGGTCCTGCTCTTGCTGTTTGGAGCACGCGGATGACGGAGGCGGCGCTCGAGGCAGTCGTCCAATTCCTGCTGCTGCTGGCGGTTTCTCCGCTGATCACCGGTTTCATCCGCACTCTCAAGGCGCGCTTCCAGACCCGGCGGGGGCCCGGTGTTCTCCAGCCCTACCGCGACTTGCACAAGCTGTTCCGCAAGGGGATGGTGATTCCGGAGACGGCTTCGTGGCTCTTCGCGGCCACTCCCTACATCGTGTTCTCGACGGCTGCGCTGGCGGGCCTGATGCTCCCCATGCTTTCCACCAGCGCCCCGCTGGGACTGTTCGGCGGCGTTCTGGCGGTGGTTTACCTGTTGGGGCTGGGCCGTTTCTTTCTCGCCCTTGGCGGGCTCGATACCGGCAGTTCCTTCGGAGGTCTGGGCAGCAGCCGCGAGATGACCATCTCCGCCCTCACCGAACCGGCCATGATGCTGGCCGTGTTCACGGTCGCGATTGGCGCGAGTTCGACCAGCCTGTCGGAGATCGCCCGCGTGGCGGTCGGGCAGCAGTGGCGCTTCGTGGCGCCTTCGCAGATGCTGGCTTTCGCGGCGTTGTTCGTCGTATTGATCGCCGAAACCGGGAGGATTCCGGTTGACAATCCCGCCACCCACCTGGAACTGACGATGATCCACGAGGCGATGATCCTTGAATACTCCGGTCCTTACCTGGCGCTGATTGAATGGGGGGCATGGATCAAGCAACTGGTCCTGATGCTGCTGCTGGTCAACAGTTTCTGGCCCTACGGGCTACAGGCGGGCTGGTCGCTGGCGGACGCCGCAGCCAGCCTGGGGATCTTGCTGATGAAGCTTGCGGCGTTGAGCGGCTGCATCGTTCTGGTGGAAACCACCAACGCCAAGATGCGGCTGTTCCGGGTGCCGGAACTGTTGGCGGCGGCTTTCACGCTGGCCGCGCTGGCTCTGGTGTCGACATTCCTGTTCTAAACCGATGAATCCTTTCCAAGATCCCCAGCTCGGCGACCGGATCGTGACGCTCATGGCGGCGCTGGTTCTGGTGCTCCAGATCCTGATGGCCGCCCAGCGCTGGCTGGTGACCAACATCCGGATCTTCGGCCTGCAATCGTTTCTTCTGGCCGCCATCGCCGGAACCATCGCCGCGTTCAACTCGGCGCCGCACATCTTCCTGGCCGCCGCGCTGAC
>CAKZVG010000172.1 GCA_937921835.1 uncultured Bryobacteraceae bacterium
TCGCCGCACAGCAGCAGGTCCAGGTCGCCGACCGTCTCGCGCCCGCGCCGGAAGCTGCCCGCGGCGGTCACGCTTTCGACGCCCGGCGCCGCCCGCAGGTACTCGCACATCTCGCTGGCTGCGGCGCCGGCATAGTTCAGCGTGAAGCGTCCCGCGCTCTGGCGGTACTGCGCGATCGACTTGAGCACCTTCTCTTCGAGCTTGGCGCCCATGCGCGGCAACTCGCGCAGCTTCTGTTCGCGGCATAAACGCTCCAAGCCGTCCACCGTGCTGACGCGGTAATGCTCCCAGATCAGGGCGATGCTCTTCGGCCCCAGCCCCTGGATCCTCAACAGCTCGAGCGCGGTGGGCGGGTACTTTTCGAGCATCTCGTCGCGCCGCTCGAAGGAGCCGCGGGCCAGGATTTCCGCGATCGCGGCGGCGATGCCCTTACCCACGCCGGGGATCTCGGTCAGCTGGCGCGCGGGATCGCGCGCCAGCTCCTCCACCCGCTCCGGGTAGTTCAGGATGGCCGCGGCGGCGTTGCGGTAGCTGCGAATCCGAAAGGGATCCTCGCCGGCGATCTCCATCAAATCGCCCGTCTCTCCCAGCAGTTGCGCGATTTCCTGGTTCTCCATGCGCGCCGGACTCGACCGGTTACTATCGATTGTAGCGGCGCGGGAGGCTCAAGGTCGGTATAATAGCGCTCGCGTAACAACGCTCCCGCAAGGAGAGTAAGGAGAACAGGAATGCAACAGGGATCGGTTTCACGACGCGGCTTCGTTAAGACCGCCAGCGCCCTGGCGG
The DNA here is from genome assembly GCA_937921835.1 of uncultured Bryobacteraceae bacterium. Lineage (GTDB taxonomy): Bacteria > Acidobacteriota > Terriglobia > Bryobacterales > Bryobacteraceae > CAKZVG01. Next base: position 787 of record CAKZVG010000172.1, read on the forward strand.
CGGCGCCCATGATCGTGCCCAGCCATGTGCTCGGCCAGCGCGCCGGGGCGGTTGCGCCGAGCGACAAGATCGTCGCGGCCGGCATCGGCATCGGCAATCGCGGCAACCACGACCTGCGGGCCCTGATCAGCTTCGGGCAGGTCCGCTTCGTGGCCATCTGCGATGTCCGCAATGAGCGGCGCGAGGAAGTCAAGAGCGTCATCGACCAGAAGTACGGCAACCGCGACTGCGCCATGTACGACGACCAGTACGAACTGCTGGCGCGCCAGGACATCGACGCTGTGCTGATCGCCACCGGCGACCGCTGGCACACGCCTTTGTCTATCATCGCCGCGCAGCACGGCAAGGACGTCTACTGTGAGAAGCCCTGCTCGATGTCGATCGAGGAGAGTTGGGCTCTGGCCGACGCCTTCCGGCGCTACGGGCGCATCTACCAGGCGGGCTGCCAGCGGCGCAATGGCGGCAACAACTGCCTGGCGACGGAGTTGGTGGAGACCGGCAGGCTCGGCAAGCTGCACACCGTGGTCGCCAACGCCGGTCCGTGGGTGAACTGGCCGCCGCTGCCCAGCCACAACTGGCTGGCGGCCGAACCCGAGCCGCCCAAGGCGGTGGTCGACTGGGAGCGCTGGCTGGGACCCTGTCCCTGGCGGCCTTACAACTCCGCCTACGTGCGCGGGGGATGGCGCAACTTCTACGACTTCCACGGCGGCGGGATCCTCGAGTGGGGTTCGCACACCGTCGATCTTTGCCAGTGGGCCGCGAAGAAAGACGACACGCAGCCGGTCGAGTATGTGCCCGAAGGAGGCAATACCGGCCCGTACGCCGTGCACTGCAAGTTCGCCGACGGCCTCAAGCTGGAGATCGTTGACGAGGGCTGGGACGGGCGTCTGAAGCTTGGGGCCTGCACCATCCGCTACGAAGGTGAGAACGGCTGGGTGGAGACGGGCGACACCGGCAAGATCGAGTGTTCGGACAACCTGCGGCCGTTCCTGCGCCCGGTGACCGAAGCCAAGCTTGCGCTGGCCTACCACATGCAGGACTGGCTGGAGTGCATCAAGTCCCGCAAACAGCCGCGCGCCAGCGCCGCCAACGCCGCCAATTCGCACATCACCTGCCACGCCGCGTTCATCGCCTTTCAGTTGGGCCGCAAGCTCACCTGGAATCCGGCGAAACAGGAATTCGTGAACGACGACGAGGCCAACCGTCTGCGGTTCCGGGCGCACCGCGAGCCGTGGCGGGTCTGAATTTCAGGTTAACGGAAGAAAGAAGGAGTCAAGCATGCAAGCGGCAAAAAGACCCTCCCCGGACACCGCGCCCCCCGAGTTTCAGGCGGCCCGGCTCATGAAGCTCGATTCCGCGGCCCTGGTGGCGATTCTGAAGAATCCTGGCTCGACGGAGTTCGAAAAGGCGAAAGCCTGCCAGCGGCTGGCGTCGGTGGGAGGAAAGGACGCGGTGCCCGCGCTGGCGGCGCTGCTCACCGATCCCAAGATGAGCCATTACGGGCGCTACGGGCTGGAGCCGAACCCCGATCCCTCGGCCGGCGACGCGCTGCGGGCGGCGCTTCCCAAAGTAAAAGGCGGTCTGCTCGTCGGCGTCATCAACTCGCTCGGCGCGCGCAAGGACGAGCAGGCGGTGGCGCCGCTCACCAAGCTGCTGGCGGGCGCCGACACCGAGGTGGCCAAGGCCGCCGCCGCGGCGCTCGGGCAGATCAGCGGACTCAGCGCGGCCAAGGCGCTTCAGGGCGCGCTCGGCAAGGCCCAGGGACCGCTGCGGGCCGCGGTCGCCGACGGCTGCCTGTTGTGCGCCGAAGGCCTGCTGGCGAAAGGGCAGCGCAGCGAGGCGCTGGCGCTCTACGACGCCCTGACGCGTCCCGACATTCCCAAACCCGCGCGGCTGGCGGCCATGCAGGCCATCACGGCGGCGGAGATCTCGCTCAGCCGGCCGCGGTAAACCGGTAGAGAACGACGCGGCGCTGGCCCTGGAATGCGACCGCCGCGGAGTAGCCGGGTGCGGGGTCGAGGTCCAACACCGTCCATCCGGAGGGCCGCTGGCGGTTGATTCCCGCCAGGCCCGTGCCCTCGGCTTTAAGCCACGCTTCGCGGCGCGTCCAAAGCCGGAAGAAGCATTCCGGGTTGGCGCGCACCGCGGCGGCCTCCTCCGGAGGGAAGAAGCGTCCGGCGATGGCCGCCGCGTCCGGCAGGCGGCGGATGCGCTCGACATCGACGCCCACGGCTGTTGCGCGCGCCACGGCGGCCAGCGCCAGCTCGCCCGAGTGCGACACGCTGAACTCGATCCCGGCGGTGCGCGGCTTGCCGCCGGGATCCCGTTCGAAGTGGATCGCGCGCGCGTCGCAGCCCAGGTAGCCGGCGAGGATCTCGCGCAGGGCTGCGTGGGCGGCGCGGTAGCGGCGGCGGTCCGCTTCGAAACGGAAGCGCGCGGCGCGATCGAGTTCCTCGCGGCTGAGGGCTGCCTCGGCGGCCGTAGTGGGCCCGTTCAGATCCACCATCCAGACGTGCACGCCGGGGTCATCCGCCTCGAACACAATCCTCCAGATCCGCGGCCAGCGCCGCCAGAAACTCCTCCCGGCGGCTTTGCAGGTAGAAGTGCCCGCCGGGGAACGTGTGCATCCCAAAGGAAGAGACCGTCTCTTCGCGCCAGGCCTCCAGGTGGAACGGGAGGACGTTCGGGTCGTTCTCGCCGCCGTAGGCGCGGACCGGGCAGCCGAGCGGCGGCTCCTCGGAGTAGACGTAGCGCCGGTACAGCGCGGCGTCGGCGCGCAGCGCGGGCAGCACCAGGGCCATGAGCTCGGGGTTGTCCAGCACCTCGGCGGGAATGCCCTCCAGGCGCCGCAGCTCGGCGAGAAACTGCTCTTCATCCGGGTCCGGCGGCGGCACATGGCCGCGCCGGAAGCGCGGCGCGCGCGCTCCGGAAGCGATCAGGCAGGCGGGCTGCGGGCGGCCGCGGCGGCGCAACTCGCGGGCCAGCTCAAAAGCCACCGCCGCGCCCATGCTGTGTCCGAAGAAGGCGAAGGGTGATGCGAGGTACGGCTCGATGGCGGCGGCGAGCGCCGTCACAAGTTGCCCCATGTCCGGCAGCGGCGGCTCGGCGGCGCGGCTCTCGCGCC
>CAKZVG010000173.1 GCA_937921835.1 uncultured Bryobacteraceae bacterium
GAAATCAGCGCCAGCGCGCCGGGCGAAAGACCGGCCGAGGCATGCGCGGCGTTGACGGCGGAGGCCAACAGCAGATCCTGAGGAACGGCCTGCCACTGCGCCCCGGCGCGCGAGACGCGATAGGAAGCCGCGCCCGAGCCGCTCAATTCCAGCCGCAGGCCGGGATCGCCGAAGCCGGTGAGCGCCGCCCGGAGCGGTCCCGTGCCCGCCAAATCGAGCTGATAGACCTCCGCCACTCCGTTGCAGTAGCGGAAGCGCATGGTTTGATTCGCTCCGGCCGCTCCAGCCGGGCTCTCCGCGGCGGTGGACGGGAAGCTTAGGGTGGCGCCGCAGGGTCCGGCGGCGGAAGTGACCTCAAGCAAAGCCTCGGCGGCGGCAACCAGAAATCCGGCCTGGGCGGGAGCCTCCGGAACGAAGCGGACCGCGCCGGTGACCTTTCCTTTTATCACGCGCCCGCCGGACTCGAAGCCCAGCAGGTAGTCGTTCAACGCAGCGCGTCCAAAGGCCGGGTTGGGATCGTGTACCTCAATCCAGGCATTCGCCGCCACGCCCGTGGCCACCACGAAGTGGGCGCCGAGCGGCGCGCCGTCCACCTCCAACTCGAGCGCCAGCAACACCGGGTGACCCTGCGCCAGCAGGTCGCGCAACCGCTCCTCGGCGGGCGCTTCCGGAACCACCTCCAGCGCGCCGCCCGCGAAAGCCGGGACACGCCACAGGTTGACGATCGGTTCTCGGGTCACCGGCGCGGGAAGAAAACCGTCGCAGATGGCGGCGCCGTCGGGCGCGGCGGCACAGAAATCGGACAGGAAGCGGTTGAGCGCGGCCGGCTCTGCCAAGCCTTGCGGCGCGGGCGCCTGGCGGCGGTTCTGATAATAGCGCAGCATGGACGCGGCGGCCGCCAGCAGCGCGCCTTTCCTTCGGATGGTCGCCGGACCGCCACCCAGCACGCCGTCGATGGCTTGGCTGAAAGCGGGGTAGTCCTGGAGCCGGGCGGGCGCCGCGCGAACCGCGAAAGTCGTGGAATCGGCGGCCGCTTCCACGCGCACCAGCGCGACGCCTTCCTGGGGCGGCAGCCGCAGCCAGGCTTGCGCCGCTCCGGATTCGTCCGTCGCCGCGTCCGCCCGCGTGATGGCCGCGCCAGGCGAGGCCTCGAAAACCACCGGCACGCCCGCCACCGGATTCCCGGCACGGTCGCGCAGCGCCACCCGCAGAGGAAGCGGAAGCACGCCGCCTGGAGGACCGGCCTGGGTGTCGCCGCCGAGTTTGGTGAGCCGGGGCGCGCTCTCGCTGAGGGACTGGATACGGTAGCTGCCCTCGGCCTCGGCGCCGCTTTCGCTGTCCACCGCCCGGACCGTCACCGTCGCGCTGGCGGCATTCAAGGGTACCGGGACTTCCCAGGCGTGCGCGCCCGTGGCGGTCCAGGCCCAAAACTCGGGTTGGCCGGAGACGTGGATGCGCAGGTTGCGCTCCGGCTCGAAGCCGCCCGCCGCCACCCGCACCCGCCCGCCGGCGGTAACGACCTGGGGCGTGGCGGTAATTCCCGGCTCGCGTCCGGACTCGGTCTCGCGCGCCTCGGCGTCGCCCGGCCGGTACTCGACAAAACCACCTTCGAAGTCCTGCCGCCGGCGTCCTTCGATCCCGTACTCCTCGCTGGCGGGCATCCCGAGCCGCCCGGAGGCGCCGCCGAGCGCCGCGAAACGCGCCAGAATCAGGCCGGAAACAAGATAGGTCCGGTTGGCTTGCCCGCCCGCCTGCCCGGCGAAAACCGCTCCGCGCTCGAAGCTCTGCGAGATCCCGGAGGAAGCGGTGAAGCTCAGGAACCGCGCCGGATCTCCCACGGGAAGGCCGATGCCCGCTTCGTAACCGAGCGCCGCCCACTTGGCGAGGATCTGGCCCGTCACCAGGCGCGGCGGCGAACCGGCCAGCGCGCCGCCCTGAAAAATCTGCCGCCCGGCGGAGGTAGCGTCCGAGACCGGATAGCCGAGCGCGCCGGTGGGTCCGCCCAAAGCTTCGTAGGCCGCGAGCAGTTCGCCACGGACCAGGTAAGCCACGGCGGCGCCGTCCGGGCGGGCCAGCAGCAAGCGGGCATTCGTCCCGGTTTCAACCAATTCCTGAAGGTACCCCGCGCCTGTCCGCCGTACCGGGTCGCGCGCCGGAACCTGCACGCTGAGGCGGTTACGGGTCACGGCGTCGCTGAAGGACCGGCCCACGGTCTGGTTGGGAGCGCCCTCGCCCACCGCGCAGCAGGGCGCGATCACGGTAATGGTGACCGACGCCGAGCGCCCTTCGCTGGTGGCCGTAATGGTGGCCGTCCCGCCTCCCACCGCGCGCACCGAGGCGGATGCCCCATCGGCAGTGACGGCGGCCACGTTGCCGTTCGAGGTGGTCCAGTTGACCGCGCGGCCGGTGAGTTCCTCGCCGGTTTGAGCCAGCAGGCGGACGCTGAGGATCAGTGTCTCGCCCTGGTTCATCCGGAGGGCGGCCGCCGGCGCAGTGAACAGCACCGAGTTCACCGGGCGCTGTAAGACGGGCGGCTGGCCCGGAACGTACTCGATGGTGCCGCGCTCGAAGACCTGGCGGCGCCGCCCGTCGGGCAGGAGGGTCTCCTCGAAGGTGGGGAAGCCAAGCACGCCAACCCCGCCTTGGGAATTCCAAAGCTCGAAGACGGGAGTGCGCACCGAGACCAGGCGTCCGGCCAGGGCGCCCGAGGTGATGTTGAAGATGGCGCCTTGCGAATAGGTCTGGAAGTTGGCGCGGCTGCCGGTCACCGAGGCGGCGTTGGCTTGCTCGCCGCTGGTGGCGGGCCCCAGCCCGGAGACGCCGCCCGAGGAGATCCATTTCGTGTAGAAGTTGCCGCTGGCGCTGTCCCGGATGAAAAAATTCTGCCCGGACTCGGTAGGCAACAGGTAGGAGAACAGGGCGTAGTTCAGGCTGAAGAGCTGATAGGTGCAGGTGTTGCCCGCGACCGGCGGGCAGTTCTGCGTGTCCATGACCGGAAACCCCGCCGTGGTCACGCCTACCGAGGAATAGTAGGCGTAAATCGCGGCGTGGACCTGGAAAACATCGCTGACCACTTCGCCGTCCACAACTGGCGGCGCGCCGGCGGTGTTGCGGATCAGCGCCAGTTTACCGGATCCCGCCGCCTCGTTGAACTCCTGCCGGTAACCGGTGCCGCCGAAGCTGGTCACGCTCCCCGCCGGAGGCAGCCTGACCAGCGATGGAAAGGCGCCCCGGAAATACGCCGCGATGAACCCCAGCCGGGTGGCTTCGTTGGGCGCGCCGGAGCCGACCTCGACCTGCGCCAGGCACAGCGAGGCGGTTCCAGCCACTAGACACAATAATGGCGTCGTTCTCATTCGGACACAACCACTTCAGGTGGAAACCCCGCGCCGTGTGGCGAGTTGCGCACGGTCATGGAGCGGGGACGGGCGCGCCCGGCGTTGCCTCGGGCAGCAAACGATCGAGCGCGGCGGTCAGGGCAAGCGCCGGATTTCCGGAACCGGCCAGTTCGTCAAGCAGGAGAGCCCGCGCCTCCGCCGCCGGGCGCAGCCGGTCGAGCAGGTCCAAAGTGTGGCAGATCCACTCGGCGGGCGCCTCGCGCTGAAGGTTCGAAGCGGCGGTGAAAGCGACGAAGGCGCGGATCAGGTTGTCGCGCGGACGCCCGGCCGGCGCGAGATCAATCAGCGCCTGGTAGAGGATGGCGCGCTGATGATAGAAGGCCGCTTCCGTCTCATCCGGCGCCGGGCGCCAGCTCTCCATCAGGTTCATGACCTCGGCGAGCTGGCTGTGCCACTCCGGCTGGCGGCGTTCTTCCTCCGAGAGCATCCGCCCGGGCTGCCCGCTTGAACCCCAGCGCAGCTTCAACGCCCGCGCGGCGAGCTCCCGCGCTTCGGACGAGGTCCAATACTCATGCACCTTGGCGGCAACCTTGGGCGGAGCAGCATCGGTCTGCCCCGCCCGCCGCCGCAGGAACGCGCCGACATCGAAAACCTCGGACTCGGCGCACTGCGGAGCCGCGAACTGTCTGGCGGAATACTTCTGGAACGCCTCGCGCAGCGCCGCGGCGGCGGACGGTTCGTCCGCGTCGAGCGCCTTGGCCAGCGCGGCGATGGCGCGCTCGGCTTCCTCCAGGTGGAAATAATGGGCGCGCGGGTCCTCCGGAACGGTCTCCAGCGCGGCGGCCAAGGAAGCGGC
>CAKZVG010000174.1 GCA_937921835.1 uncultured Bryobacteraceae bacterium
CGGGCGATTTCCTGGTGGCGTTCACCTGAGGCCCCGGTTGCCGCTACAATCGGCGGGATGGCACCTTTCAGACTTGATGGGCGCAAAGCCCTGGTAACCGGCGGCGCCAGCGGCATCGGCGAAAGCATCACGCGCGTGTTCGCCGCCGCGGGAGCGCGGGTGACGATCTGCGACATCGACGAGGCGCGCGCCGGCTCGCTGGCGGCGGAGATTCCGGGCGCAGCGGTGCTGGTTTGCGACATCACGGACGAGGCGCGGGTGAAAGCGAACTTCGGCGCGCTGGACGGTCTCGACGTGCTGGTGAACAACGCGGGCATCGGGTTGGTGGGCAGTATCGAGGAGACCTCGCTTGAGGATTTCCAGCGGTTGTTCCGGGTGAACGTCGAGGGCATGTTTCTGGCGACGAAGTACGCGCTGCCGCACCTGGTGGCCGCACGCGGGTCGGTGATCAATATCGGCTCGGTGGCGGGTCTGGTGGCGGTGAAGAAGCGCTTCGCCTACTGCGCCACCAAGGGCGCGGTGGTGGCGATGTCGCGCCAACTCGCTATCGAGTACGCGGGCCGCATCCGCGTGAACTGCATCTGCCCGGGCACGGTCCAGACGCCCTTCGTCGAGGCGTACCTGGAGAAGTACCACAAGCACGAGAAAGAGAAGGTCCGCGCCGAACTGAACCAGCGCCAGCCGGTGGGACGCCTGGGCAAGCCGGAAGAAATCGCGCACATGGCGCTTTATCTCGCTTCGGAGGAGGCGGAGTTCGTCACCGGCGGCGTGCTGACCATCGACGGCGGCTGGACGGCGGCGTAAGCAGGGGCTACTTCAGCACCTCGAAGAGATTGGTGAAATCGTCCGTCCAGACGCGCACGCGTTTTTCAGGCAGCGGCGAGGCAGCCGGGCGCAACGCCTCCAGGGCCGCACTGCCGGAGGCAACCAGCAGCCAGCGCGCGGAGTAGATCTCCAGCGCCAGGCGGCTGGGACTGCTGATCAGCAGGACTTCCTTACCCAGGCTCCGGGCGATCTCCACGACCACCGGCGTCAGGTCCAGGTACTTGTTGGTGACGTGAACGGCGAGAATGCCGTCCGGCTTGAGGTGCCGGAAATAGAGCTGAAAGGCCTCGAGCGTCAGCAGGTGCGCCGGGATGGAGTCGCTTGAGAAGGCGTCGAGCGCCAGCAGGTCGTAATTCTGTGGCGGCTCCCGTTCGAGCGACACGCGGGCGTCGCCGGGCACGATCTCGATTTGCGCGCCGGATTCGCGAAGGAAGCTGAAATGGGTCTTGGCCACCTCGATGACTTCGGGGTTGATCTCGTAGAAACGGATGACGTCGCCCTCGCCGCCATAGGCCGCCATGGTGCCCACGCCGAGTCCGATGACCCCGATGCGGCTGGCGCCCGCCTCCAGCGGCAGAAGCGCCATTCCGACGCCGGACTCGAGGCTGTAGTAAGTGGTCGCCACCTGGCTTTGGCCGGGACCGAGCAACTGCACGCCGTGCAGGATGGAGCCGTGGTAGAGACGGCGGGAGGGCGGCGGTCCCGGCTTGTCGCTCACCCTCAGAGCGCCGTAGAAATTGCGTGAGCGCAGCCGGTCGCCAGAGCCGCGTTCGGCGAAGGGCACCGCGATCAGCAGCGCGCCCGCCGCCACGACCGCCAGGCGGGTGATGTGCTTCGGCGCGGCGTATTCGTAGAGCAGCGCCAGTGCCAGCAGCACGCTGGCGGCCACCGCAATCGGCAGTTCGAGGTAGGCGTTGAACAGAATTGGGGCCAGCACGCCGACGAACAGGCCGCCCCCGGCGCCGCCCGCGGCCACCAGCAGGTAGAACGCCGTCAGCCCCCGCACCGGCGGCTTGCGCCGCGCCAGTTCCCCGTGGCAGAAAGCGCAAATCACAAACAGCGCAGGCACGAACAGCAGCAGGCTGTGGGCGAGTTTGGGGTTCTCCAAGCGCAGACCGAAGACAAAGGCGGCCCAGGCGGGCGGCAGCAGGAAGCGGAACAGGCGCGGGACATAGAAGTGATCGCTGCTGAAGCAGAGCACGAAGGTCAGCAGGTAGACGCCGAGCGGAAGCACCCACAGGAAAGGCGCCGGGGCGATGTCCTGGCTGAGGTGGTTGGCCACCGCCAGCCACAGCGCCGAGGCGCAAGCGGCAAGAGCGAACCAGACGCCGGCTTCGGCGGCGCCCGGCGGCCCGCCCGGACCGGGATCGGCGTCCGCAACCGCCTTGCTCCGGGAAGCGCCAATCGCCGCGGCGGCACTCAGCAGGGCGAAGACGAAGAATCCGCCCGACCAGGCGGCGAACTGCGCGCGCAGCGTGAAGCGCGGCTCGATCAGCACCGGATAGGCGAACAACGCCGCCAGCGACGCGAAGTTGGAAACGGCGTACAGGCGGTAGGGCAACACGCCACCCGAGACGCGCGCATACCAGGTCTGCACCAGGGGCGTGGTGGCGGCGAGCGAGAGGTAGGGCAACCCCAATCCGGCGGCCAGCAGCCAGAGGATCCCCAGCCAGGGGTTCGCAGCCGTGCCGCCCGCGCCGGAAAAGCCGGTCCGCAACAGGACGGTTGCGGCCGCCAGCACCAGCCCGTGCAGCGCCGCCTGCGACCGTGGCGGCAGGCGCCCGATGGCGGCATGGGCATAGAGATAGCCGGCCAGCAGCGCGGCCTGGAAGAACAGCATCGCGGTCAGCCAAACTCCCGCCGCGCCGCCGAAACGGGGCAGCAGGAGCTTGGCGGCCATTGGCTGCACCACGAAGAGCAGCGCGGAGCTAAGAAAGACGGTGGCGGCGCAAAGAATGCGGTATCGGTCGCGAAACATGTCCGGCAAGCCGATCATAGCGGAAGCACACGCCCGCGCGCCCGCACCCGGGCCGCCGCGCCGCTCAAGCGCCGGGCAGTTCGAGGAAGCGTTCCACCACCAGCGGGTCGAATTGGGTGCCCGCGCAGCGCGCAATTTCGGCCCGCGCCGCCTCGATGGAAACGGCTTTCCGGTACGGCCGGTCGTAGGTCATCGCGTCCACGCAGTCCACTACCGAGAAGATCCGCGCGCCGAGTGGAATGTCCTTGCCCCGGAGTCCGTGCGGGTAGCCGGAGCCGTCGAAGCACTCGTGGTGGAACAGCACCAGTTCGGCCGCCGGACGCAGGGGTTCGATCTTGGAAAGGATGCGCGCGCCGATCTCCGGGTGACGCCGCATCTGTTCCCACTCCTCCGGTTCGAGCTCGCCCCGCTTCAACAGGATGTGATCGGAGACGCCGAGCTTGCCAATGTCGTGCAACAGGGCGCCGCGCCGCAGCAGCACCAACTCCGAAGTCCCCAACCCCATGGCCTCGCCGAGCCGGACCGCGCTCTGGCTGACGCGCTGCGAATGCAACTGGGACTCGTGCTCGCGAGCGTCCAGGGCGGTCACCAGGGCCTCCAGGGTGGCCTCCGAGAAGAGGTGCACCTGGTGCAGAGCGCGGAGCAGTTCCGCGGTCCGCTCGTCGAGCGCCAGTTCGGCCTCCACCAGGCGCGACCGCTCCCGCGCCCTGCTCCGCCCCGCCGCCAGAGCTTTCTCGATGCTGTCCAAAAGTACCCGGGCATCCACCGGCTTGACGATGTAATCGGCCGCGCCGCGCTTCATGGCGTCCACCGCCATGGGCAGGTCGGTGCAGGCGGAAAGGATGACGGCCGGTGGACCATCCGGGCGGCAGCCAAGTTCGCGCAGCAACTCGAGACCGTCCATGCCGGGCATGCGGAGGTCAGAGAGCACCAGGTCGAAGTCCTGCGTGGCGAGCAATTCGAGCGCCCGCCGCCCTTCCGGCGCGTCGGTGGCGCGGTATCCGTGATAGCGCAGCAGATCGCAAAGGAACACACGAACCTGCTCGTCGTCGTCCACGATCAGGATGTGAGCCTTCGCCGCCTGCAACGCGCTTCACCCCCTTTCGCCTCGCCGCACCCGGACCGGCCGGGTGCGAAATCTGTCGAGCAATAGATGATCGTGGTCACTTGCCGATGCAAAATGTCGAGAAAATCCGGTTCAAAATATCTTCCGCCGAAGTCGCGCCCGTTATGGCGTCCAGCGGGCTGAGCGCGGCGTAGAGGTCGAGCAGCAGCATTTCGTGGGGCAGCCCGGAAGCGGCCGCGCGCCGCGCCTGGTTCACCGCCTCCAGAGACTCTCGAAACAGCCTCTCGTGCCGCACGCTGGTGATGAAGCCGTCCTCGGCCGGCGCCTCGCCGGAGGCCAGCACGCGCACGATGCGGCCCCGCAACTCCTCGATGCCCGCGCCCGTCAGCGCCGACACGACGGTCGCGCCGGCGGGAGGCTCGAACGCGGCCGGCAGGTCGGACTTGTTGACCACCACCAGGTGAGCGCCACTCCGCTCGGCATGCGCGATCAGGGCGTGGTCGGCGGGCTCAAGCGGCGCGGAGCCGTCCAACACCACCAGCACCAGGGCGGCGTCGGCCATGGCCTGGTAGCTGCGCTCGACGCCCAGCGCCTCCACCCGGTCGGAAGTCTCGCGGATGCCCGCCGTATCCATAAGCCGCACGGGGATGCCGTGAATCGCGGCGGTCTCGGAAACCAGGTCGCGGGTGGTGCCGGGGATTTCGGTGACGATGGCCCGCTCCTGCTCCAGCAGGCGGTTAAACAGGCTGCTCTTACCAGTGTTGGGCCGGCCCGCGATGGCCAGCGCGAAGCCGTCGTGAACCAGTTTGCCGTAAGAGAAGCTCCGGACCAGTCCGGCGAGCGGCTCTTCGATGGCGTCGAGCCGCGCCAGGATGGCCCCGCTGGAGGCTACCTCGACGTCGTCCTCGGCGAAGTCGATGCCCGCTTCGAGCAGCGCGACGAGTTCAAGCAGCTTCTCCTTGCTGGGCGCGACGCGGCGCGACACCGATCCCGCCATCTGCCGCGCCGCCACCCTCGCCTGATAGAGCGTGGTGGCGTTGATCAGGTCCCGCACCGCTTCGGCGCGCGGCAGATCGAGGCGGCCGTTGAGAAAGGCCCGCAGCGTGAACTCCCCCGGTTCGGCGAGCCGCGCACCGGCGTCCGCCAGACGCTCCAGGGCGAAGCGCAACACCACCGGCGATCCGTGGCAGGAGATTTCGACTACGTTCTCGGCGGTATAGGAACGCGGGCCGGGAAAGTAA
>CAKZVG010000175.1 GCA_937921835.1 uncultured Bryobacteraceae bacterium
AGCGCCCCGGGCGGTTGCGCCGCGCCGGCCCGTGCCCGGGAGGCCGCGGCCTCCACGGCAACGCGTTCAGGATCTCTCAGGCAGAAGTGCAGGTGAAATCCGGAAACGCCCGCGCCAGAGCCCCCGCACGAGATCCCGATCCGGTTCGCGGCCAAATTCCTGACTCCGGCCGAACAGATGAAGACGCCGTTCTTTCGGCTGAAACACCAGCCAGCCGCCCCCGTCAGGGAGCATCTGGTAACGGATCACAATGTCGCGGTGGAAGGCCGCAGATTCGTCGAAGACGAACAGCAGGCTTCGCGGGTCCGCCGCCGGGCGCCCAACCAGATACTTACCCTGGGCGGGTCGCATGGACCTGAGAACGAGCCAGATGGTGAGGCCACTCTCGCCGTCGAAACCCGGATCGTAGCGGCGGATGATCACTGGGGCGCCTCCCGGCTGAGGGATCGCCATTCTAGCAGGCTCCCGGAAAAATTGTTGTGTCCGTCTCAAGCGATTGAAAAGAAATTACTTACGAGCCTGGCTCCTGTTACAGAAACTTCATTTTTCGGGTTCCGTGTGCGATACTGGCATTAAGACTGCTAGGAGTAACGATAAGCGGCGATGACTCAGTTGGGCGAGGCGATAGCCCGATATCATAAGTTATTGGAAACCGAACCGTTTAAGGATACGGCCTGGGCTGAAGCCCTGCTCGGGCGGATGCAGTCGCGAGGCTTTACGGCGGGAGGCAATCCCATCGCCCCGGTGTTGCGGCCGCATTTCATCACCCGGCGCCAGTACACGAACCTGGTGAAGGCGGCCGAGTCTCTGTTCTCGGCCATCGACCGCATTAAGCAACTGGCGCTATCCTCGCCGCAGCTCCTGTCGCGGATGGAACTGCTGCCGGCCGAGAAGATGCTGGCATCGGTGGACCCTGGCTATCCGTTCCTGGCGGTCACGTCGTTGCTCGACACGCACCTCGACAATGGCACCATGCACTTCGTCGAGTACAACGCCGACACCCCGGCGGGAGTGGCCTACAGCGACGGGTTGGCGGAGGTCTTCTACGACTGCCCGCCCATGAGGCAGTTCCGCAAGCGCTATGCGGTTTCCAAGCCGGGCGGGATGAAGCATCTGCTGGAGGCCTTGCTGCGCGCCTACCGGGAGTTCACGGGCGGCGGGAAGAAGCTTCCGCACATCGCCATCGTCGAGATCCGGCAGCCCACGCAGAGTACCGGATCGGGCGAACTGCTGTTGATGCAGGAGTTCTTCCGGCGGGAGGGATACCCGGCCGAGATCGTGGCGCCGGAGCAGTTGGAGTACCGCAACGGCGTGCTGCGGCGCGGGGACTTCCGCATCGATCTGGTCTATCGGCGCGTGAAAGCGCAGGAATTCCTGGTGCGCTATAGCCTCGATCACCCGCTGGTGCGCGCCTACCGGGATCGCGCGGCGTGCGTTGTGAACAGCTTCCGCTCGGAGCTGGCCCACAAGAAGGCCATCTTCGACCTGCTGACCGATGACGCCATCACGGCCGGCTTCCCGCTGGCCGAACGCAAGGCCATTCACGACTATATCCCTTGGACGCGGGTCGTGAGCGCATCCAAAGTGACCTATCGCGGCGAGCTGGTGGATCTGCCCGAGTTCATTGTCAAGAATCGCGAGCGGCTGGTGCTGAAACCCAACGACGACTCGGCCGAGCAGCACTCCTTCCACGGCTGGGAAGTGGACGCCAGGGGCTGGGAGCGGGCGCTCAAGACCGCCATGCGGCATCCTTACGTGGTTCAGGAGCGGGTGCCGCCGCCGGTGGTGCGGTTCCCGGTCTATAAGTACGGCGAAATCGAGATGCGCGACATGGAAGTCGATCTGCACCCGCATGCCTTTCTGGGCCGGGTGCAGGGCTGCTCGACCTGGCTGACGGTGGCGGGCGCGGGGAGTTTCTCGACGTTGTCGGGTTTGGCCGCCACCTTCGTTGTCGAGCCCCGCTAGACGCCGGCGCGGCCGGGCCGCTACAATACCGGCACGATGCGACCGTGGGTGAATATCGTCTCCCTTTGGCTTTTCTGTGCGGCCGCCTGCCAGGGGGCCGGTCCGGTGCTGGTCCCGCAAATCGACGGCGAATGGTGGCAGGTGGCGGGCGATCCCGATCTCGGCAGACTGACCACTCCGAAGCAGCAGCCGGTGGATTTCGCGATTTGGCAGGCAGCCGACGGAACCTGGCAGTTGTGGTCCTGCATCCGCCACACCGCGGCCCCCGGCCGCACCCGCCTCTTTTACCGCTGGCAGGGGGCCCGGATCACGGACCGCGACTGGGAGCCCATGGGCATCGCCATGCAAGCGGATCCGAACTTCGGAGAGACGCCCGGCGGCTTACAGGCGCCGCACGTCATCAAGCTTGGCCGCGAGTACATCATGCACTACGGCGACTGGGAGAACATCTGCCAGGCGCGCGGGGTGGACGGCAAGACCTTCGCGCGGCAGTTACAGCCCAACGGCAAGTCGGGGGTCTTCTCCGAAGGCCCGGGAGTAAATACACGCGACGTGATGGTGCTGCGGGCGGGCGCGCGGTGGCTCGCCTACTACACCGCCTATCCGGACAAGAAGGGCGCGGTGTACGTGCGCACCTCGCAGGATCTGCGGCGCTGGGGTCCCTCAAGAATCGCCGCCGCGGGCGGCTCGGCGGGCGACGGGCCATACTCGGCCGAGTGCCCGTTCGTTTACTTCCACAAAGAGTCCGGCTACTACTACTTGTTCCGCACGCAACAGTACGGGATGAAGGCGCGGACCAGCGTGTACCGGTCAAAGGATCCCATGGATTTCGGCGTGGGTGACGACCGCTGCCTGGTGGCGGTCCTGCCCGTCGCGGCGCCCGAGATCGTCGAAGACGGCCGCGAGCTGTACCTGGCGGCGCTGCTGCCCAACCTCAAAGGGATTCAGATTGCGCGCCTGAAGTGGGCGCCCAAATAGCCCTCAGCCCCACCACGTCTCACCGGCGGCGAGATGGGCTTTGACCACGTCCGGGTTGAGTTCGACGCCGATGCCCGGCGCGCCAGTGAGCTCGATAAAGCCGTTGCGGATGGGAGGCTTGCCGCCCAGAACGACTTGGTCCATCCAGCCGCCACGGCCGGTGACGGTTTCGCACGCGATGTAGTCCCGGATGGAGGCCGCCCACTGCGCCGTGGCGAGCGTGCAGACCAGGCTGCCGGTGTTGTGCGTGGCCATGGGGATGCCCCAGACGTGCGCCATGTCGGCGATGCGCTTGGTTTCGAGAAATCCCCCCGTATTGCGCAGGTCCGGGTGGAGAATGTCGCAGGCGGAGTTGACGATGAACTCGCGGAAGCCCTCGCGGCGCGCCTGGTTTTCACCGGTGCAGATGGGCACGGGCGAGGTCGCGGTCAGCCGCTTCCAGCTTTCCGAATAGTCCACGATCATAGGGTCTTCCAGCCACAGCGGCCTGGCGGGCGCGACGGCTTCGGCGATCTGGATGGCCGTGCGCACGTCGTACTCCCAGTGGCAGTGGACCATGATGTCGTGCTCCATCCCGATGGCTTCGCGGCAGTTCTCGAAGCCGCGCCGCACCTGGTCGAGTTCCTTGAGCGTCAGGGTACGGTTGGCGGGATCGCGCGCGGGATCGGTTTGGGGCGTGGTGCGCGGGAAACCGAACTTGTGCGCGGTGAAGCCGCTGGGATTGGCCTTGACGCGCTCGGCCCACTCGCGGCAGGAGGCTTTGTCGAGCATGTTCTTGGGCGCCGCGTGGTCGTACATCCGGACGCGGTCCCGGAAGCGCCCGCCGAGCAGCGTGGAGGCGGGCTGGTTCAGGATGTGGCCGGCCAGATCCCACAGGGCCATTTCGATGCCGCTCATGGCGCGCAGCAGCATGTGCGCGGAACCATCGGTGCGGCGCGGCTCGGCCAGGGTATAGAGGACGTCGATTTCGAGCGGATCCCGGCCGATAAGACGCGGCGCCAGCGCCTGGATGCCTTCCTTGACGCCCGCCCCGGGGGTGCCGTAGGCCTCGCCGATGCCCGAGTGGCCCGAATCGCTGTCGACGCGCACCAGCGTATAGCTGCGCTCCGGGCCCTGCATCACCATGACGCGGATGCCGGTGATCCTGGCGCGCCCGAGCTTGGGCGCAGCCAGGGCGTAGTAGTTCGAGAGGATGCCGGCGCCCGCGGCGGCGAGCGCCGAGCGAAGGAATTCGCGGCGGCCGGTTGCGTTCATGGTGTCACTCAGCTTATCGCAACGCGGCGCCGGTGCGGTAGATACGCCCGTCCGCTTGCGGGAGGGGGCGCCGGGAACCCATCGCTAAGAGCCCGAATTCGCGGAGTCCACGGGGTTACGGTTGCCTCGTCCCGGGCGGGCATCCGCGCCACCAGGGCCACTGGCCGGCCTCGAAGACGCTCTGTCGGCCCGCCCGCCTCGCTTTTTGGACTCCTCGGCGAGCTGGCTCAGGTGGACGGTGGCCTGACGCCACCGGAATTTCCAAACGCCCCCGGTGCAGATCAGGACGTCCCCGTTCGCGGCGCGGCGGACTTCGCCACGCGACCGCGCATTGCAAGGAAACCCTGCTTGCCCGGAAACGGGGGCGGCCACAAGCCAAAATCCCAGGCAGACTGCGAGGCTCCTTACCACGCTCCCATCGTAGGGTTCCCCGCTCTCAGGCGCAAGCCTTAGCTGTACCAGGACGAAAGAGTTAGCCCGTCTGCGCGATCTCCCTACGCCCTGGGCAGCACGCGCTGGAGCGCCCCTCGCCGCCTTTTCTGTTTTTCGCGGCAGATGCGCCCGGCCCGCGCGGCGTTATACACTGGACGGTTTACTTTCCGAGTAAGGAGTCCGCGTGTCTCATCATTCGAAGTTCGTCCTGACCGACAAGCAGATCCCGAGCGTGTGGTTGAACGTTCTGCCGCTGCTGCGCGAGCCGATGGACATGCCCGTGCATCCGGCGACGCTCAAGCCGCTGACGCCGGGCGACCTGGCGCCCATCTTTCCGATGAGCCTCATCGAGCAGGAGTTCTCACCGCAGAAGGAGATCGACATCCCGGGCGAAGTGCTGGACATCTACCGGCTGTGGCGCCCGACGCCGCTTTACCGCGCGCGCCGGCTGGAACAGGCGCTCGATACGTCGGCCCACATCTATTACAAATACGAGGGCACCAGTCCGGCAGGCAGCCACAAGCCCAACACCGCGGTGGCGCAAGCCTACTACAACAAGAAGGCCGGCATCCGCCGCCTGACGCCGGAAACCGGCGCCGGGCAATGGGGCAGCGCGCTGTCGCTTTCCTGCCAGTTGTTCGGCATGGACTGCACGGTGTACATGGTGCGGTGCAGCTACGACCAGAAGCCCTACCGGCGCATGATGATGAACACCTGGGGCGCGGAGGTCTTCGCCAGCCCGAGCGAGCACACGCACTGCGGCCGAGCCATCCGGGAGCGCTTTCCCGACTCGCCGGGCAGCCTGGGCATCGCCATCAGCGAGGCGGTCGAGGACGCGGCCACACACAGCGACACCAACTACTCGCTCGGCAGCGTTCTCAACCACGTGATGCTGCACCAGACGGTCATCGGCCAGGAATGCCTAGCGCAGATGGAACTGGCCGGCGAGAAGCCGGACGTGGTGATCGGCTGCTTCGGCGGCGGCAGCAACTTCGGCGGGCTGGCGCTGCCCTTCATCCCGGCCAAGTTCAACGGGGACCCGGTGCGGCTGGTGGCGGTGGAGCCTTCGGCCTGCCCGACGCTGACCAAGGGCCTCTACGCGTATGACTACGGCGACACCGCCAAGCTCACGCCGCTGATGCCCATGTTCACGCTGGGCCACGATTTCGTGCCGCCCGGAATCCACGCCGGCGGGCTGCGCTATCACGGCGCCTCGCCGCTTGCCAGCCACCTGCTGAAGCACGGCTGGCTGGAGGCGCGCGCCTACCCGCAGTTGCCTTGCTTCGAGGCGGCGCTCCAGTTCGCGCGCACCGAAGGCATCCTGCCCGCGCCCGAATCCTCGCACGCCATACGCGGCGCCATCGACGAGGCGCTGGCGGCGAAGGCGGAAGGCAGGTCCCGGGTGATTCTGTTCGGCTTGAGCGGCCACGGCCACTTCGACCTGGCCTCCTACGACGCCTACCTGAGCGGCAAGCTGAAGGACTACGAATACCCGTCGGAAGCCATCGCCGAGTCGCTGGCTTCGCTGCCCAAGGTAGGATAAGGGCCGTCCGGCCTGGGCCGGCTCCGGTCGGCCAAAGGGCCGCGGCGGGTGACACGGGCGGGGCGCGGCGCTACTTCTTCTTCGGTTCCTCGTGGCGCGCGATGCTCATGGCGAGGTAGTTCACTACCTTGGATTCGTTGCGCGCCACCTCGTAGTAGGCGGCCCGCAGGAGTTGGTCTTTCCGGTTGAGCAGCGTCTCGCGAATCGTCTGCTGCACCCGCGGATCATCAATCTCTCGTTGGCCGGCCGGTTCACGGGAGATCAGTTTCAGGATGCGGTAGCCTTCCTGCGATTCGATGATGGGCGACATCTGCCCCGGCTGAAGCGACATCACAGCGCGACGCAACTCAACGCTGGCCTGTTCCAGTGAGGACTCGGGGATGAAACCCAGGTCTCCACC
>CAKZVG010000176.1 GCA_937921835.1 uncultured Bryobacteraceae bacterium
GCGTCAACCAGAGGACGGCGGCGCCGCAGAAGAGGTAGCCGAGATCGAGCCCCAGGTAGATGAGCGTGAGGATCCAGCGCTGTTCGGCCGGCTCGAGGCCGCGGTGCTGGTCGAAGTACGTCGGAATCCAGTTCAGGTTGAAGTACAGGCAGGGGTTCACCAGGATCGTCACCGCGAAAACGCTCCAGAACCGGGCCGTGCGCACGATCTCGCCGTAGGAACGCAGGATCGGTACGCGCGTGGCCGGATCCGCGGGCGCCGCGCGCCAGGTATGCTTCAGGCTCGGGCCGCGGGTCAGCAGCAGCCACCCCAGGTACCACAACGCCCCGGCCACGGCCACCGCCTGAAAGGCCGCGCGCCAGCCGAACCGGGTTGCGATGCCGACGATGAGCAGCGGCGCGATGAGCGCACCGATACTGGTTCCGCTGGTGAAGATGCCGTTGCCGAGCGAGCGCTCCTCGGGGGGCAGCGTGCGCGCCACAATGCGCATCGCGCCCGGCCAGTTCACCGATTCCGCGAAACCCAGCAGCGTGCGGAACACCAGCAGATTCACGAAAGCGGTCGAGGTTCCGGTCAGAAACACCGCTCCTGACCACAGCAGCACGCCCGTGCCGTAGGCCCAGCGCAGGTTGGCGCGGTCAAGCAGCATGCCGATGAGAAACTGCGCGATCGTGTAGGCGTAGTAGAACACCGCCAGAATGGCGCCGAAGCCGGCGTTATTGAGGCCGAGCTCCCTTTTGATGATCGGGGCCAGCAGCGCCAGCGCCTGACGGTCCAGGTAGAGCAGCGTGGTGGCCAGAAGCAGGAATCCGCAGACGGCCCACTTCCTGACGTTCGGCGGCATGCTGCGTCTCTCAGGCGGCGGGCGCCTCTCCCGTCAGGATCCGCCTCACGCGTTCGAAGCCGGTTTCACCGCTGGTCAGCACGGGGACGCCGAAGTCGCGCACCGGATCCGGATAGGAGAGCTTGAACACCGCCATGGAAAGCTGCGCCAGCATCACGGTCTCGATGGGCTCGCGCGCGGCGGCCTGGCGGATGGCGGCGGCGACCGCCTGGTTGTGCGCCTCGATCTCGCCGCGCCCGAGCAGATGAAACGCCTCCTCCACCGTCGCGCCGCTGAAGACGACCTGCCTGCCGAGCTTTTCAGCCGACTCCTTCAGCAGTTCCTGGGTGTTGCGCACCGTGGGTCCGTGCGTGGCCACCACCAGGATGCGCCCGCCGCGCAGCACCGCTTCCTCCATCATCGCTTCGTCGATCTGCACCACCGGCACGTTGTATTTCTTCATCGCCTGGCGCACGGCGCCCGCGGCGCGGTTCATGGTGGAGCAACTGATCAGGATGGCGTCGACGCCAACCAGTTTCACCAGATCTTCGGAGTAGCGCACGAAGAGGTCGATGTTGATTTGCGGCGGGCAGGGCAGTCCCCGTCGGTGGGCCTCCATGAAGTTGAGTTGCACGCCCTCGTTGCCCACGTTGACCAGTTTCACGCCGGGCAGAATGCGGCTGCCGAAGTAGTTCGAGAACAGCGAAGTCCAGCTCGCGCCGTTGACGATGCCCAGCTTCTTGCCTTGAAGCCGGGGATCGGCCGCGGGCGCGGCTTCGAGCGTGGGAACGCCGGTCAGCGCCATGTAGCGGCTGAACAGTTCGAAATCGCCTTTCAAGTCCCGTTGCATCGCATGTCTCCTTCAGACCGCCGCCGTCTCGCGCGTCCCGCGCAGGACCGCCAGGGCCTTTTCCACCACGTCGCCGGAGGTCATCCGGTAGCGGTGGAGCAGGTCGTTGACATGGCCGGTGTGGATGAAATCCTCGGGATCGGTGCCAATGGCGCCCACCCGCACCCCGCAGCCGCGGGCCGCCAGCGTTTCGGCCACCAGCGAGTATAAGCCGCCGCTCACGCAGTGGTTTTCCATGGTGACGATGGCCGCGACCTTTCCCGCCATCTCTAGGAGCAGTTCGCGGTCGAAGGGCTTGAGCGAAGGGTGATGGTCGAGCCGCACCCGGATGCCGCGCGCGCGCAGCTTTTCGGCCGCCAGCCGGGCGGTCTTGATCATGTAGCCGGTCGAGACCAGACCCACGTCCGGCGCGTTGTCCTCGAGAACCGTCACGCCTTTGCCGATCCGGAACCTGTAGCCTTCGAAGATCTCGTTCCAGCCGACTTCGCAGCGCACGATGCGCAGGTAGAAAGGCCCGCTGGTCTCCACCGCCGCGCGCAGCACCTGCGCCATCTCGTCGTTGCAGCCCGGCTCCAGAACGGTCAGGTTGGGGGTGCGCAGCAGCATGCCGAGTTCCTTGTCGCTCTGATGGGTGGCGCCGGCCTTGCCGGTGAACAGGCCGACGTAGGCGCCCAGCACCTTCACGTTCAGGTTGCCGTAGGCGACGCTGACGTAGAGCTGGTCCATGAAGCGGCGCACGAAAGCGTCGAAGGTGCAGGGAAACGGGATGTAGCCTTCCTGCGAAAGCCCGGCCGCCATGGCGATCATGTTCTGCTCGGCGATGCCGGCCTTGATGAGCTTGTCCGGGTGGAAGTGCTCGAAGATGTGCAGGCCGGAGGAAGTGCGCAGATCGCCGTCGAGCGCCACGATCCGCGGGTATTCGTTCGCCAGGTCGGCCAGCGCGTAGCCCATCTGGTAGCGCATCTCGCTGGTCGCGTCGCGGGCGGGAATGGTGAATTGGGCCATGGGCGTCTCCTATGCCTGCTGCTCGAAGATGTGATCGGGATTGGCGTGGACCGGGGGCACGATCTCGACCGCCGCGGCCAGCGCGCGCGGGAATTCGGGCGGGATGCCGAGCCGCCGGCCGTCCTGCTCCCAGAGCTCCTGGAGCCACCGCCCGGCCGTCTCGGCGTTGCGCGGCGCCGAGGTGTGCCAGTTGGGGTTGTACTGGCACTCGCCCACCTTCTTGCCCTTCACCGTGTGGAGAATCACCGCCAGCGGCTTCCCGCACCGCTTCTGCCGCAGACGGGTGAAGGTGTCCACCAGTTCGGAAACGTCGTGCCCGTTGTGGATCTCGTGGACGTCCAGGTTGAAGGCGCGCAGCTTGCCGGCCAGCGGCTCGATGCTCATGTCCTGGCTCAGGAAACCCTTGGCCTGCACCTTGTTGTAGTCGATGACGAAGACCAGGTTGTCGAGCCGGTAGTGTCCCGCCGCCATGAAGGCTTCCCACACCGAGCCCTCGTTACACTCGCCGTCGCCCAGCAGCACGTAAACCATGCGGTCGCCGTGGTCGGGACCGTTGCGCCGCAGCGCCAGCGCGCGCCCGGTGGCGACTCCCGGAATCTGCCCCAGCGAGCCGCCGCTGATTTCGATGCCCGGCGTGCGCAGCCAGTCCGGATGCGACTCCAGATGCGAATCCCAGCAGCCGTAGCCGCCCAGGTCGCGCATTGGAAAGTAGCCGAACAGGGCCAGCGTGGTGTAGAGCCCCGGGCAGGCGTGGCACTTGGAAAGGTAGAAGACGTCGCGCATCGGCCACTTGGGATGGGCGGCGTCGAAGCGCAGGACGTAGTTGTACAGCACGGCCAGGAACTCGGCTTCCGAGAAACTCCCGCCGGGATGCCCCAGTGCGGCGCAGGTCATGCTGTGGGTGGTGTAGCTGCGGATGAGGTAAGCCAGGATCTCGCAGTTGCGCAGCACGGCCGGATACTCGGCGTGGAACGGGAGCACGTCGGTGAGGACGGTGGTGCGCTCACGGAAAGGCCTCCAGTAGGGGCGGAAATCCGGTGCGGCGGGAATCGGGACGGTTTGGGTCATGCGGATTGCCTAATCGGTTAGCTCCACCAGACGAGTATAGCGGCGGGTTCGCGGCGGATGCAAGCCGGCCAGCGCCCCTCCCCCGGACTGCGCCGGCTACTCCGTCAGACGGCAGAGCGCCGGGCCGGGACCGGGCCTGGGGCGCGCCGAGGACGACAGCAGGAAGAACCGCCCCGGGCCGGCGCGCAGCGCGAAGTGCGTCCGCGCCAGCTCCGCGACGAGCGGCTCAAACACCTCCGGCAAATAAAAGTCGGTTTGCGGCGACGCCTGGATCAGCCGCGCGACCTCGCCGGCCGAGGCGGCGAGGAGGGTAGTGGCATAGGGCAGCCGGTTGCCGTTCCAGGCCTGGAGCCGGTCGAGCGCGGGATCCGCCTCCGGACGCCCGGCGGCGAATTCGTCCGCGCCGGCCACGATCTTCAGCGCCCGGAAGTCGAGCGAGCGCCGGTCCCGGTATTCCGGTTGGAGGTAGCAATAGCGCACGCGCGGAAACGGCAGCACGGCGGAGACGAACTCGTCGTCCGGTTCCACCAGGATCAGTTCCGCGTTCCGGTTCTGAAGGCAGAGATCGCGCAGCGCCTTGCCGGCCGGATTGGTCATGCCCCGGCCGTAGGGCAGCCCCCACGGTTCGAGAGGCCGGGAGGCCTTCACCGCCGCGGCGGCCGCCAGCACGAAAACCGCGGCGCGGCCGGCGCGCCTCGCCGCCAGCGGGTTCCAGGCCGCCGCCACGATGGCCATGGCCGGGACCAGAGGCAGCAAGTAGGAAGCGTTCCGGTATTGAAACGCGAGTAGAGAGGCCCCGGCCGCGGCAAGCCACGCGGCCAGGATGCGGGCGCCCGGGTCTCCCTTCCGCACGGCGGACGCGAAGGCGGGCAACGAGACCGCGAACGCGGCCAGCAGCACCGGATCGAGCGCCGCCAGCCTTCGCAGGTAGAACCAGACGTGCGGCTCCGCCGAGGTCTGAGGCGGCCGGCCGGCGCCCCAGAACAGGATCTCGTCCCGCACGTATTCGGCCCAGAACCATTGCGAGTGGGCCACCAGGTGATAGAGATGCCAGGG
>CAKZVG010000177.1 GCA_937921835.1 uncultured Bryobacteraceae bacterium
CGGCGGCGTACCGGGCGCGGCGTTGGGCGGACCTGGCGCCGCAAATCGGAGAAGATCGGTTCTTGAAGCTGCACACCCACGGCGCGCAGGAGGGAAACGCCAAAATGTTGCTGGAGGGGGGGCTGGACCAGTTGTTTGCGCTGCTTCAGGCGGAGTGCCGCCGCCGGGGCTGGGAACTCCGCTATGTCACGGCGTGGCAGATGCGGCAGGCGGTGCTGGCCGCGGCGGAGGGGCGAGACCCAGAGCAGTCTGGTACAGACGATGGTAGTTCTCCGCCATGCAATCCAGCGTGAAGCGCCGGCGGTAACAGTCCTGGATCCGCGCGACCGGCGCCGAAGCGGCCTGGCGGCGGCATTCGAGCAACGCGCGGGCGAAGCTGGCGGCATCGTGTTTTTGAACGGCTATGCCGGCGTCGCAGATCTGCACGGCTTCGGCCGCGCCTCCCACCGAGGAGACTACCGCGGGCAGTCCGGCGGACATGGCCTCGAGTAGCGAAACCGGCAGGCCTTCACTCCGCGAGCAGAGCACAAAGGCGTCGGCGGCGGACAGGAAGTTGCCGACATCGCGCCGCTCGCCGAAGAAGCGGATAAAGGGTTCCAGTTGTAGCTGGCCGGCAAGGCGGTGAAGTCCGGGCGCCAGAACCCCGTCCCCGATGACCCAGAGGAACAGATCATCCGCCTCGCGACGGGCCAATGCGAGGGCCTCCAGCAGCAAAGCGGGATCCTTGGGAGGGGCCAGTCGTCCCACCCAAAGGAACGTAAAACCCTCCCGGGGAGGGAGTTGCGCGGTGGGGTCCCGCGGCGCGGGCGCCGCACCGTTGTAGACCACGACGATGCGCCGCGGATCGGCCAGAGGCGCGGCCGCAAGGTTCCGGCGCGTGGCTTCGCACACCGCGGCAACGGCGCCATCGAACAGGCGCATCGCAAGGGAGAACTGGATCTCGCGCCGCACGAAGTAAGGAGGGGCGACCAGGCTGTGCCGCGTGGCGACGACGGCAGGAACACCTGCCAGACGGGCGGCCGGGGCGCTTAGAATGGCTGCCTTGAGGTTGTGGCCGTGCACCACGTCGAAACGCCCGGCGCGGAAGTGGCGGCGCAACCCCCAGAGCATGCGCCAGCGTCCGCCGGGAGGCAATACATGGACCGGGCAGCCGTCCCGGAGCAATTCGCCAGCCAGGCGCCCGCCTTTGCGCAGACAGCAGGCGGAAACCTCATGTCCCGCAGCACGCTGGCGCCGGCACAACTCGGCGACCAGGACCTCCGCCCCGCCGACATCCAGTGTTTCCACGATGTGGATAATGCGCACCAATCCACCTACGTAGCTCTGCATCCGCGGCGCGCACGCCACGTGCGTCCTGACCGCGCGCTGTCGTGGCGCCGATCACTCCCGATGCTCGAGACCGTCGCCGTCACAACCCTCCGTGGGATCTTCGTCGACCGGACGGTACGCGAACTGACTCGCGCGGCCGAGGTCCGGGTTTGCCGCCCGGTAGCGGAACAGCCGGAACGGGACCTGATGAGACCCGGAACCCATTTTGCCTGCCGCCTGGATCCGGAGTGGTCGCCGGCTTGAGTCGAAGTCAATCCTGTAGGGTAGCGCACTTTGCCGTTGGCCGGCCGGTTGTGGAGCGGTTTGTCGAGCGGGCGAAGTGGGCGGTCCGCATGAAGCGGAGCACGGTGAGGGGCGCGCCAAGCTCCCACAGGCAGCGAAGATCCTCGGCGCAACGCGACACGGTTCGTTTCGGACCTCTTCCTTGCTCGATCAACGGGGCTGGTTTGCAGGAACCCACCCGAGACCCTCCGGACGGATCCTGGCCGGAACGGTTCCGGCCGACTCTGGTAAAATCCGGTGCAAGAGGTCTTATATTTTGACGAACTCCAGACGAACCTTTGTGATGAGCGCCGGCGCCGCGGTCACCGGCGTCCTGGCCGGCAAAGCGGCCGCGAGCGACAAGCTCCGGGTGGCGGTACTCGGCTGTAACGGGCGCGGCAAGGACCACATCAATGGTTTCATGCGCCTGCCGGACGCGGAGGTGGTTCTGCTGTGCGATCCGGATACCCAGGTGTCGGCAAAGGCGGCGGCGCTGATGGCGGAGAAGTACGGCAAGAAGGCAGAAACCGCGCAGGACCTCCGCCGGGTCTTCGAGCGCAAGGACATCGACGCCGTTTCGATCGCCACGCCCAATCACTGGCACTCGCTGGCGGCCATCTGGGCTTGCCAGGCGGGCAAGGATGTTTACGTCGAGAAACCGGGTTCGCATAACATCTTTGAGGGCCGGAAGCTGGTGGAAGCGGCCCACAAGTACCGCCGCATCGTGCAACACGGGGTGCAACTCCGCAGTTCGGAAGCGATCCAGGAAGCGGTCGGGCATCTGCGCAAGGGCACCATCGGTAAGGTCTACATGTCGCGCGGCCTGGTCTTCCGCTGGCGTCCTTCGATCGGCAAGAAGGGCGCGGAGCCGGCGCCCGAGCACCTGGACTACAACCTGTGGCTGGGGCCGGCCGAAGAGCGCCCCTTCTCACGCCGCTACGTGCACTACAACTGGCACTGGCACTGGGATTTCGGCAACGGCGACGT
>CAKZVG010000178.1 GCA_937921835.1 uncultured Bryobacteraceae bacterium
TTCAGGTTCGCCGCCCGCGTTGCGGACCTGCACGGCGAGGGAGTAGGCGTTTGAATTGCGGATCTGGTAATCGGCCGGGCGCTCCCGGACCTCGACGATCTCATCGCCGGTGGCGAGGATGGCGACGCGCGGGCGGGCGTAAACGCTCACCACATCCCGCCCTACGGTGGCCAGCATGGCGGCTTCCGGAAACCCGATGCGCGCGCCGCGCCCCACCACCAGATCGCCTTGCCGCGCCTCGGCGCCGCGCGGCAGCACGTGCGCGCCGGCTTCAATCGCCATATCGGCGTGAACGCGTTTTCCTTCCCGCCGCGCCTGCTCCACCATCAGCACCGCGTCGGCGCCCGCCGGCATGGGCGCGCCGGTCATAATCTCCATTGCCTCGCCCGCGCCCAGCGTCCCGCGGAACATCTCGCCGGCGCGGATTTCGCCCTTCACCCGCAGGCCGCCGGGGACCTCGCTGGCCCGCAGCGCGTAGCCGTCGCGCAGGGAGCGCGACAGCGGCGGGTAATCGCGGTCCGCCACAACGTCCTCCGCCAGCACGCGTCCCGCGGCGTGCTCGAGCGCGACTTCTTCGGTCTGCGGAACCATCGCCGCGGCGCTCACGCGGTCGAGCACCATTTGGCGGGCTTCGGGAAAGCGCAATGTTGCCACGAACACCATCCTAGCGCCGTGGTGGGGCGCCGTGCGGAAGGCTCAGGCTTAGGGCTTCAGCGGCGCCGGCGGCTTCATCTCCGCAAGCGGAATGTTGACGCTGCCCACCGACCCGGTGGTGACATCGCGCACCACCACCCGCAGCGCGCTCGCGCCCGCCGCCCGCTCGATGGCTTTTACGGCGCCGATTCCGGTGTTCATCATCTGGCGGTAGGTTTCCGGCTCCAGGTTCATCTCGATGGCATCCTGCAACGCTGGGGATTTGCCCGGCAGGCCGGTCTGCACCATGAGCACGTCGATCCGTCCATGCCACTTTCCGTCCTTCATCTCGAAGCCGACGTTGCGCGGATCGATCTTCATCCCCACCAACAGCGTATTGGGCTTGGGTTTGTTGGACTGGCGAAGCTGCACCGTTACTCCGATGGCGGTTGCCTCGAGCGGACTCCAGAGCGCTTCGCGCAGCGCCGCCCGCCGCTCCTGCGCGCTGGCGGGCCGCTCCGGGTAGGCGTGGTAACCGCGGCGGTAGTAGGCCGTCAGACCCGGTTTGCGCAGTTTCACCTTGATCTCGCGGAACGACCCGTCCCAAACCCCGTGCGAAGGCTGATAGCCGAGCGTGTAAGTGACCCGAGAATCGTCGATCGCCCGGCGGATCGCGCTCTTGATGTCGTTGGTGTTGAAGAACGCCTTGCCGCCGGTGCGTTCGGCGATGGCCAGCATGGTCTCGTGATCACGCCACAGAGCGCGCAGCGCGCGGTTGGCTTGCGCGGCCGCGGCGCTCCGCCGGTCGGCGCCGAAATCGGGTATCCCCACCAGTCCGCGCGCGTCCACCGGGTAGACCGCCAGACTGGAGTGATTCAGCGAACGGCCCGCGTCCTCGATGTCGTCGAAAAAGCTTCGCCGGTCCGCGTTCGGGCGCGGGCTGTCCAGGCCCATCGAGGCCGGAAAGCCGCCCGAGACCCAGATCAGGTTCTTGCGTCCCGGGATGCGCGAAAGGTGCTCGGAAATGGCCTTCAGCGCGTTCAGGGTGGTGCGCACGCGATTGGTGGTGAGGAACTCGGCCGTCCGGGTATTGAACTCATCCAGGATGGCGTCCAGTTCCTCGTCGCCGGTGTCGGAAGGAGTGGGGTCCGAGTCCGCAACTTCGTTGTTGATGCGCGCCCGGTAGCGCTGAATGGCCCGCACCAGCGAATCGGTGTCGCTTGAGAAATCGTGCAGCACGCGCAGTTCCCGTCCCAGGCTGAAGAGCGCGATCCGGTCGCCGGGTTTGAGTTGCCCGAGGAAGTTGATCACTTGACGGCGTGCGTAGGCCTGGTCTTCCCACCGCGTGTTCAACCCGTCGAGCAGAATGGCGGTGACGCTCGAGGGAGCGTTGGCGCGCAGTTCCGGCCGGTTCGTGTAAACGCCCGCGGGCAAAGGCGCCGGACGCTGGACCGCCGCCGTTGCGCCCGGCATCGACGGCTCCGCCGAAAAGTGCGTGATGCGCTGTTCCTGCTTGCCGTCAAAAAGGATGAAATCGTCCTTGGTGAGACCACTGACCGGCTGGCCCTTGCGGTCGTGAACGATGACGTTCACCTGAACCAGCCGCGCCGTCACTCGCAGCACCGCGGGTTCTTCCTGAACGGGGGCGGGGGTGGCGAGCGCCGCCGCGAACAGGCAGCCCAGAAAAGGCCGCATCGTAAGTGCCTCCACACTTTGCCTAACCCGGCTGTCACGTTTTCGACGCGGTTGTTTTTAACGGTCCCACTTGCGCCCGGCCCGCAGGCGCGCCACCTCCTCGAGGGCCATCTGCTGCAATCGCGGATAGTCGATCTTGGCCGAGCGGTTCAAGGGCATTTGGCCCGGGTCGAGCACCACGAAGTGCAGCGGGCGCATGAAGGACGCCATCGAGCGGGCGCGCCGGCGCAGTTCCGCCGCGGCCAGTTCCACTCCCGGCTTCCGCTCGACGAAGGCCACAATGGCTTCGCTGCGCACCGCGTGCGGCGCTCCCACCACGCCGCAGCAAGCCACTTTCTCTTCGAAAGCGCACAGGGCGCTCTCGACCTCGCCGGGAAACACCTGGTAGCCGGCCGGTTTGATGACCCACTTCGCGCGTCCGGCGAAATGCAGTCCTTTGCTGCTCACGTGCCCCATGTCGCCGGTGTAGAGCCAGCCGTCGCGGGAGATGGTCCGGGCGGTGGCCTCGGGATCGTTCACGTAACCGAGAAAGGTTTGTGGCCCGCGGAAACACACCTGGCCGGTCTCGCCCTCGGGCAGTTCCTCGCCCGCCATCCCGTCCTCGCGCATCGGCTGCCGGATCGACATCGGGTACAGCGGCGCGGCGTGGCCGAGGGAAGCGGCCAGTTCGTCGATGCCGGCCGTGAGCGGCGTGTAGGTGCAGAAGCCGGACGCCTCGGTCAGTCCCAATCCGGTGGCGATGCGCGGCGCCATCCCGGCGAGTTTCTCAAGAAACGGCCGCGCCACCTGCTGGCCGCCGTAGATGACCGCCTCCAGACCCGACAGATCGTAGGCGGGGTAACCCGCCAGGCGCCATTGCATTTGGAACATGGCGGGAATCTGCCCCAGCATGTTCACGCCGTGGCGTGCGGCGGCTTCCAGCGATTTCGCCGCGTCGAAGACCTCCAGCGTCACCGCCGTGCCGCCCCAGAACAGCGGCGTCATCAGCGCTTCGGCCTGCCCGCCGACGTGCGACGGCGGCAGGTTCACCAGGAAGCGCGTGTGCTCGCCGAAGCCGAACGCCGCGCCGAGGCTAAGGTTCTGCGCCGTGATCCCGCGGTGCGACAGCAGCGCCGGTTTGGGAGCGCCGGTCGATCCGGTGGTGAAGATGACCTGCGCGCCGTCGTGCCCGGAGACCGCCGCCTCGCTGGCCGCGAGCCCGCGGCGGAGCTCGTCCGTCACCGCTTCCGCCGCCGCGAACAACTCGCCCGCCGGCAGCGCGCCCTCGATCGTATCTTCGGCCGGGGAAAACTGGATCCGGTGCCGGACGCACGG
>CAKZVG010000179.1 GCA_937921835.1 uncultured Bryobacteraceae bacterium
AAAGAAGTACTCCGGCGGGCTCTACCTGATCAACTCCTTCACCTGGTCGAAGGCCATCGACAACGCCACCGGCCACCTCGAGGAGGGGTTCAACGGCGACACCTCGCGCGTCAATTTCTTCGACCTGAAGAGCGAGCGGGCGCTTTCGAGCTTCGACACGCCGCTGAACAACGTGACGGCGCTGATCTGGGACGTGCCCTTCGGACGCGGGCGGCGCTACGGACGGGACCTGAACGCGTTGGCCAACGCGGTGTTGGGCGGCTGGCGCACCACGCTGATCAACAACCTGCGCAGCGGGAATCCGATCAATATCTACTACAACCCCAGCGCTGCTTTCCGCGTGTGCTCCTCCTGCCGGCAGCGGCCGAACCTGCTGGGACCGTTCCAGTCCGAAGACAAGAACATCAACCGCTACTTCATTCCCGAGAACATCGAGATCCCCACCGACCGCCGCTTCCCGTTCGGCAACGCGGGGCGCAACATCGGGCGGACGCGCGGCTTCGCGCAGGCCGATTTCGGCCTGTACAAGGAGTTCCCGCTGCCGCTGCGCGAGGGCGCGCGGATGGAGTTCCGCTCGGAGTTCTTCAACCTGCTGAACCATTCGAATTTCCGCGGACCGAATTCGGCGCGCGACAACAGCGGCTTCGGCGTGGTCACCTCCACCTTTCCGGCGCGCCAGATTCAGTTCGCGCTGAAGCTGTACTACTGAAGGGCCGCGGCCGCATCCGAAGGCGCCGGAGTTCCGCGCGAACGCCCGTGGCTCCGGCGCCGGATCGCGCAGCCGCCCAGCGGGGCGCTCCGGTACGCTATCTTGACGGGTGAGGAGGCGTTCGATGCCAGTGACAACCCGCCGTCAATTGCTCGCCGGCGCCGCGGCGCTCTCGGGCGGACTGCCCGCCAGGGCCGCGCCCAGCGCGCCGGTAGCCATAGCCCGCTGCCGCTCCTATGACGAGGACCTCTCCGCCATCCTGGGGAAGATGTTCGGCCAGGTGGGGGGAATCGGCAAGCTGATCAAGGGCAAGACGGTAGCGCTCAAGCCCAACCTGACCGGCAATCCGATGCGCTTCCCCGAGCGGCCGGACCTGCCCTACCGCACCCACCCCCGAACCGTGCTGGCGGTGGCGCACCTGCTTTCGCGCGCCGGGGCGCGCCGCATCCGCATCCTTGAAACCTTCTTCCCCGCGCGGCAGGAGATGGAGTTGTGGGAGCGCTACGGACTGGACGTCAAGGCCATCGAAAACGTGGGCTGCAAGGTCGAATGGGAGAACTGCCAGAACCTGGGGAAGGGCAGGAAGTACGCGCGCCTGAAGGTGCCCTGGGGCGGCTACGTCTTCCCGGCTTACGATCTGAACCACTCCTTCGAGGACTGTGACGTCTTCGTCTCCATGTCCAAGCTGAAGCATCATTGGATCGCCGGCGTCACCATGACGATCAAGAACAATTTCGGCAACACACCCTGCTCGCTCTACGGCGGGGATTGTGGAACCGATGGCAACGAGGACCCGAAGCAGGAGCGCGGCCCGGTCTGCCACAATGGCACGACGCATCCGCCCAAGGGCGTGCCGCAGGAACTGAAGCCCGATTCGCCGCGCGATTCCGGCTACCGCGTACCCCGCATCAGCGTGGACTTGGTGGGCGCGCGTCCGGTGGATCTCTCCATCGTGGACGGCATCGAGTCGATCCGGGGCGGCGAGGGCGCCTGGAACAAGGGCGTTCAGATGGTGAAGCCGGGCCTGCTGCTGGTGGGCCGCAACGCGGTCTGCGTGGACACGGTGTGCACCGCGGTGATGGGCCACGATCCCACGGCGGACCGCGGCGCATCTCCCTTCCTGCGCGGTGACAATACGCTGAAGCTGGCCGAGGCGGTGGGCATCGGGACCTGCGACCTGGCGAAGATCGAGGTCGTCGGGCTGCCCGTCCAGGATGCCGTCTACCGCGGTTACGGCGCCGGCGCCACGGGTTGAAGCGCTCAGCGCCGGTACCTGATCGCCAGCACTTCGTTGCCTTTCTGGCTGTACAGCAGCTCGTCGGAAAGGTGCCGCGCCAGCAGGATGCCGTAGCCCCCGGGGCGTAGCCCGCACTCCTCGCGCACGGCGACGTGGTTCAACGGCGCGTCCTCGGGATTGGAGACCGCGGCATGCGGGAGTCTGTCGAGCGAGAAGCCGGGTCCGGGGTCGCGAATCCGGCACAGCAGGCTGCGCGCGCCCCGGATACAGTCAAATTCGATCTGGCAGCCGCCGTCCGCGCCGCAGGCGTGCTCAATGCAGTTCATCGCCAGTTCCCGCACCACCGTCACCATGTCCTCAGCTTCGGCGAGGCCGGCCAGGTACATGCGCAGGAACCAGGAGAGCCGCTCGGCCGGTTCGCGCTGGCAGGCGACCCGCAGCGCCAGCCACTCGCGAGTGCCGGAGAGCACCTCGAAGTCGCCGCGCCATGCGCGGTGCGCCTTGGCCGCCAGATCCAGCACGCCCGTCCAGGGCGCGGAGGGAGGCAGGAACAGATAGGCGCCGGCCCGCAGCGCGGCGGGCGAATCCTCGGGGCTCCACCGCTCGGCCCGCAGCAGGACGGGCGTGGCGGGACTGCTGGTGGCGAATGGGGAAAGCAGATCCGCGGCCGGCAGGGCCGGATCCCAGGCGAGCAGAACCGCTCCGAAGCGCCCGGAAGCGGCCAGCGCCGCGCCCTCTTCAACGCTGGCGGCGCGTACCACCTCACAGTGCGGCGGCTCTGGCAGGCCGGCGCCGG
>CAKZVG010000180.1 GCA_937921835.1 uncultured Bryobacteraceae bacterium
CTGGCGTTTCTCACCCTGCCGGTCTCCGTGCTTCAGCCCGATTACGCGCTGGAGTTGGGCGCCGAGGAGCGCGCCCGGCTGGCGCTGCCTCCGGCCGGGGAACTGGAAATCGGACGGGACGTCGTCTGCCTGGCGATCGTCACCGTTCTCGAGGACCGGGCGACGGCCAATCTGCTGGCGCCGGTGGTGATCAACCCGGCCGCGCGGCGCGCCATTCAATTCGTTCAGACCGGCTCCGGATACCGGCTCGACCACCCCTTGCCCGGGTGGGGAAAGCGGACCGAATGCTCGTGATCCGGCGCCGGCAGGGCGAGTCGATTCTGATTGGCGAGGGGATCGAAATCGAAGTCATCGACATCTCCCCGGGGCGGGTGAAGATCGGCATCAAGGCGCCGCCGGAGGTCCCCATCCTGCGCAAGGAGATCCGGCTGGTGGGCCATCAGAACGAGGCCGCCGCCCGGACCCTGGCGCGGGCGCTGGCGGCCCTGCTCGAACGCCAACCGGCGGGTGGCGCTTCATCCCCGCAGCCCGCGCCGCCCTCCGCCCTCCAGCGGCCGCCGGGCGCGCTGCCACCGCCGCGCCGGACGGCGATGCCAGAGATTCCAGACGCATCCGTCCCAATGCCCGGCCGGACCCAACTATAATGTTGGCTGCGATGCAGGCCGGCCACCGGGTGGACAAGTACGTCCTCGAACGCAAGCTCGGCGAAGGCGGGATGGCGGAGGTATGGAGAGCCCACCACGTCGAACTCGGCAAGGTGGTGGCCATCAAGTGCCTGTCCACGCGGCTCACCGCCAATCCCGAATTCGAGCGCCGTTTTCTGAACGAGGGGCGGCGCCAGGCCGGGCTCCGCCACCCCAACATCGTGCCGGTGATCGATTTTCTGGCGCAGGGCGACGATCGCTTCCTGGTGATGGACTACGTTGACGGCGAATCGCTCGCGGCGCGCCAGAAGCGGCTGGGGGGACGGCTGCCGCTCGAACTGGTGGACTCGGTGGGCCAGGACATCGCGCTGGCGCTCGATTACGCCCACCAGCGCGGGCTGGTGCATCGCGACGTCAAGCCTTCCAACATCCTCCTCGAGGAGAGCGGCAAGGCGTATCTCACCGATTTCGGGATCGCGCTGGCGGCGGGCGAAGAGCGCCTCACCCGCACCGGGACGGCGGTGGGCACGGTGCACTACATGAGCCCGGAGCAGATCGCCCGGCCGCGGGAGATCGGCCAGCGCACCGACATCTACAGCTTCGGCTGCGTGCTGTACGAGATGCTCACCGGCCGCCCGCCCTTCGTCGCCGGGGAGGGCGATACCGAATTCTCGGTAATGACCGGCCACCTGATGCAGCCGCCCCAACCGCCACGCGCGCTGAATGGCGAGATCCCCGAGGCCGTCGAGCAAGTGGTGCTGAAGTGTCTGGCGAAGGAACCCGGGGACCGTTACGGCAGCGGCGAGGAGCTGGCGCGAGCCCTGCGCCGCGCCTTCCATCCGGATGTCTCCACCGGCCAGTTGCCTTCCATGGAACTGCCCGCCGGTGCGGCCACCCATTGGGCCGCGCCGGGGCGGTCCGGGCGGAACCGGTTGTGGCCGTTCGTTCTGGCCGGCGTGCTGCTGGCCGCGGGTGGGGCGGCCGCCTGGTTCTGGAGCCGCGCGCCGGAGCCGCCCCCGGTGGTTCAGCAGGATGTCCCCCGGGTGCAACCGCCGGAGGCGACCGCCGAAGTGCCTCCGCCGCCTCCACCCCCGGCCTCCGGCCAGGCGCCGTCCGGGGATCCGGTTCAGCGCGCCGCCAGGCCTCCCGGCGTCTTCAAGCCGGTCAAGCCGTCCAGCGCCGAGCCGCTCGCCCCGCTGCCACCCGTTCCCCAGGAGCCCTCCCCGGCCGAGCTTCGCCTGCGCGCCTGCCGCGCCATGGGGCTCTCCGAAGAGGACTGCCTGAAGCGCCAGAGGGAGGAGGACAACCGCCGCCGCGCCTGCCTCGCTCTCGGCCTGTCCGAAGAGCAATGCGCGGAGAGGTTGAAGAAATCGCCATGATCCCGCGCTGGTTACCGCTCTGGCTTTTTCTCGCGCCCGCGCTCTTGCTGCCGCTCCGGGCGCAGCCGGCCAAGCCCATCGACCGGGCCGGCCTCATGGAGGCGGTGCGGCTGCGCGGCCTGGGGACGGCCGAGATGGTCGAGATCATCCGCGAGATCGGGGTGGATTTCCGCCTGCGGCCGGAAGACGAGCAGGAACTGGCCAGGCTGGGCGCGGACCCGCGCCTGATCGAGGCCGTGCGCGCCAACTACCGCGGGGCCGGGCCGGCGCCGCCGCCCGCCGCCGCCGAACTCCCGGATGGCCCACCGCTGAGCCGCGAGCAGGTGGTGCTGATCCTTCAGGCCGGCGTCGAACACGCCGTCCTGCTCAAGCTGATCGAGAAACGCGGAGCGGCTTTCGCCATGAACCGGGAGACAGCCGCCGCCATCCTGGCGGCGGGGGGAAGCAACGCCATTGTGGGGGCGGTAGCGGTGAGCCAGCGTGAGCCGGCGGCCGCAGCCGCCCCACCGGCTCAGGCGGCCGGGCAGCCCGCTCCCTCCGGGCGAGCGCCTTCCTCCGGCCCTCCGGTCGTGCGGACGCCCGGTCCCGAGCAGGCCCGGAAGCTGATCCGGCACACTCCGCCGGAGTATCCGGTGATGGCCTCCCGCATGGGCACGAGTGGGAAAGTATTGCTCGGCGTGCGCATCGGCGCCGATGGCCGCGTCATCGGCATTCAGGTGTTGAGCGGGCCGTCGCTGCTGAGTTCCTCGGCGGTGGCCGCGGTCCGGAGCTGGGTGTATGAGCCGACGCTGGTCAACGGGGTGCCGGCCGAGGTGCTCACCGAAGTCGAGGTCAATTTCACGCTGAAGAAATGAAGAGGCGCACATGAGATCCGCCTTCCGGCTGCTGTTGCCGGTCCTTCTGCCGGCCCTGATGAGCGCTCAGGCCTTCTCGCGCTCCGAGCTGTTGGAGGCGTTGAAGAGCGCTCCGCGCGCGGAGGAACTGGCGGCCGAGGTGGACCGGCGCGGGGTGAGCTTCTTCGCCAGTCCGGAGGACCAGGCGGCGTTGAAGGCGGCCGGGGCCCCTCCGGCGCTGCTGGCGGCGGTCGAGCGGAGCTTTCGCCCGCCCGGACCGCCCATCGCGCAAGCGGACCTGGTGCTGCTGCTGCGGCTGGGCGCGCCCCGCCAGCGCCTGGAGCGGCTGATCGAAGCGCGCGGCGTGGCCTTCGCCATCTCGCCGCAGGCGGGCGCCGAAATCCTGGCCGCGGGCGGCGACAGCGCCTTGGTCGGGTTGGTGGCCCTGCACCAGAAGACCCCCTCTCCGCCGCCGCAGTCCACCACCCCGGCCCCTCCCGCGCCGCCTCCGCCGGCCAACCGGATCCCGTTCCAAAGGATTCCGCCCTACGATCCGGACCTGCCCTCCGGTCTCTGTGACCTGCGCGTGCGGGTGGATCAGACCACGGAGTTTCTCCTCCGCGGCCCGGCGGTCGGCTTCGAGGTGAAACAGGGCGCGGATCCGCTCGATGCCGGTTCGAGCTGCACCCAGCCGCTGCCCGCCGCCGCGGTGGCTCTCGGCGCCAGCAAGCTGCGCGGCCGTGGCAAGGTTACCGTTCTCGAGCAGCCCGCTCCCGGCAACTCCTACACCGCCCGGATCCTGGTCGAAGACCCGGCGGGCGGAAACGACCTCTACCACATCCGTGTAAGCTGGACGCGCTAGCCGCCGGCCGGCCGCCCGCGGCCCGGCCCGGCGCAGCGGCGGAAGGAACGTGGAAGCCGTGGGACCGCGGTGTGTTACCCTGATCTACTCACTGGCCGGCCAGACGCCAGCGCGCCCCAAGCCCGCGCGTCCCGTGGGGTGGCCGCGCCCGGGTATTGCGAGCATGGAACAGATCAGACAGATTCCGCTGCTGGATTTGACGGCGCAGCACCGCGCGATCCGCGCCGAGGTGCTGGAGGCCGTGCGCGGAGTCATCGATTCGCAGAAGTTCATCCTCGGCGCGGAGGTGCAGGCGCTCGAACGCGAAGTGGCGGCCTACTCGCAAGCCGCTTTCGCGGTGGGTTGCGCCTCCGGCTCCGACGCCCTGTTGCTGGCGCTGCTGGCGGGCGGCGTGGGGCCGGGCGATGAAGTGCTGACCACGCCCTACACCTTCTTCGCCACCGTGGGCGCCATCTGCCGGGCGGGCGCCACCCCGGTGTTCGTGGATGCCGACCCGGAGACCTTCAATCTCGACGCCGCGCGGGCTGCGGCCGAAATCGCGCGCCGCGAAAATCTCAAGGCGGTGATTCCGGTTCATCTGTTCGGCGCCTGCGCGGACATGGACCCAATTTTGGAGGCGGCGCGGAAGCGAGGGATTCTGGTGATCGAAGACGCCGCGCAATCGATCGGCGCCGGCTATAAGGGCAGGCGCGCGGGACGCCTGGGCGATCTCGGCTGCTTCAGCTTCTATCCCAGCAAGAACCTCGGCGGCTGCGGCGACGGCGGCATGCTCACCACCGGTAGCCGGGCGCTGGCGGAGAAACTAGTGGCCTTGCGCGAACACGGCGCGACGGCGAAGTACCGCCACCAGTACGTGGGCATCAATTCGCGGCTGGACGCGCTTCAGGCGGCGGTGTTGCGGGTGAAGCTCCGGCATCTGGACGATTGGACCGCCGCCCGCCAGGCGAACGCCGCCCGCTACCGTGAGCTGATGACGGAGATGAAGCTGCCGGTCCGCCTTCCGGCCTCAGCCCCCCACACCACCCGCCACGTTTACAACCAGTTCGTGATTCTCGCCGCCCAGCGCGACGCCCTCCAGTCGCACCTCAAACAGCGCGGCGTCGGGACCGAGATCTACTATCCGGTGCCCATGCATCTCCAGGAGTGCTTCCGCGGCCTTGGCTTCTCGCCCGGGCAGTTTCCGGTCAGCGAGCGGCTGTCCGCCGAATCGCTAGCCCTGCCGGTGTACCCGGAACTGAGTCTCGAGGATCAGGTCTACGTCTGCCGGGCGATCCGCTCGTTCTACCAAGGCTCCTGATCCCCCGGCGGGCAAGGCCCGCCCGGCGCCGTGGAGCGCGGGACAGCCGGCCGCCGGGCCGGATGGGCTGCGTGAGCCGGCTCAGCCGGTACGGGTTCCTGGGGGGGAGTTTTGTAGAGCGGCTGGTGTGAGGGAGTCTGGGGCGCTTTGTCGCGGATGTGGGCAGGTGAGAAACAACTATGCACAAGATCAACTCCATACCGGCCAGCCCTTCGCTCGCCGTGCGGGCGTCGGGAACGCACCGGACGCGGCGTACTCTGACAACATTGCTTCTGGTGGTGTCCGCCGCCGCCGCGCAACAGTTTGAAGCACTGACCATGCTCCGCGGGCCCGGCGCCGGCGCCGACGTCTGCGCGATCAACAACCAGGGCGAGATTGCGCTGACGGCCTTTGTGGCCGGCCCAACCGCCTGGATCAGCACCCCTTTCCTGGTGAAGAACGGGAATTTTCAGCCGCTGGCGCTGCTGCCGGGATTCGAGGGGGCTTTGGTCCGTGACCTGAACGATCGCGGGGATGTGGTGGGCAGTTCCCTCAAGTATCCACCGCCCGGAAGCGGTTCAGGGATTCAGTTGGTTGGCACCATCTGGCGGAATGGAATTCCCTCGCCGCTGCCTCTGCCGGCCCCGTCCCAGCCGGGCAACGAGATGGAGTTCCGCCCGTCGGGCGTGAACAACAAGGGTACGATTGTCGGTCAGATTATCGAGAAAGGCTCAGGCGTCCTTCCCCGAAATGTGATGTACCGGGACGGGAAGTTCACCGATGTCCTGTCACCCGTGAACCGGTTCGGTGCGCCGGTCGATGTCAACAACTCGGACGAGATTCTCTTCCTGGTTGGCTTGGGGTTTCAGCAATACGAACACTATCTCCTCAAGCAAAACGGTTTCGAGAAGCTCAACCTTCCTCCGGGCGCGAAAGAGACGTACTCGCTCAACGACCACGGGGAGGTGCTCGGGCGCACGGCCGGCGACGACTGGCTTTTTCACTCCAAGGGTGTAAACCACGTGTTCCCCAAACCCCTCGGATCGGAGTACATGGTCGCCTGGGGGTTGAACAACAAAGGGGAAGGCTGCGCGGCGGTCGTTCCTCCTCCTTCTTCCTCGGGCGGATCGCTGAGCTATTACGCAGTGAAGCAGTTGCGGAAAGCGAAGTAAACGGCGCGCCAGGAGCGCCGGCACGCGGGCGGTGTTTCGCGGCGAGCTGTCCGATGGCGTTCCTGGCGCATCCTCCTGCATTCCGGGAAGGCCGCTGCTGGTGGGCCCGTCATTGGCGGCCGCGCCGCACTGTGCTACCATCGCTGCTTTGGCAATGCCGAAGGATCTTACTCTCTCGGTTGTAATCCCGGCATATAACGAGGAAGCGACGCTGGCGCATGTGGTGGGACGGGTGCTCGAGCTGCCGGAGGTCAGCGAGGTCATCATCGTCGACGATTGCTCCCGCGACCGCACCGGCGCCATCGCCGAGGATCTCTCGCGCGCTCACCCCGGCCGGGTGCGGGTGGCGCACCACGCGGCCAACCGCGGCAAGACGGAGGCGCTGAAGACCGGCTTCGCGCTCACCAGCGGCGACATGGTGATCGTTCAGGACGCGGATCTCGAATACGATCCGGCGGAGATCCCGCACGTGATCGAACCCATCCTGCGGGGCCAGGCGGACGTGGTCTACGGGTCGCGCTTCCTGGTGCGGCGCGCCTCGCGCGTCTTGTATTTCTATCACTATCTGGCCAACCGAGGCCTGACCTTCTTCTCCAATCTCTTCACCAACGTCAACATGACCGACGTGGAAACCGGCTATAAGGCCTTCCGGGGCGAGATCATCCGCCAGATGCGGATCGTCAGCCGCGGTTTCGGTTTTGAGATCGAAGTGACCGCCAAAGTCGCCAAACTGCGTTGCGCGATTTACGAGGTCCCCATTTCCTACCACGGGCGCACTTACGAGGAAGGGAAGAAGATCGGGGTGCGGGACGGCATCGCGGCGCTGTGGTACATCCTGCGCTTCAACCTGCTCTGTTCGCTAACGGACTCCTACCGCCAGGTCCCGGCGCGTTTCCGCCGCTCCGGGGCGGGCAAATAGCCGCGCACTTGCGCTAGGATTGAGTTTACCGATCCTCCCATGTGGTCCGGCGACACCTTTTTCGTACTGCAAAGCCTGGTACGCAAGGACTTCAAGATCCGCTACCGCAACATGTCCCTGGGCGTGTTCTGGTCGCTGCTGAACCCGCTGGTCATGATGCTGGTGCTGTGGTTCGTCTTCACCCGGATTTTCCCGTCCGGCCCGATCCCTAATTTCGGCCTTTTCGTTTTGTGCGGCCTTGTGCCTTACAATTTTTTCGCGCTCGCATTTCTGACCGGCACGACGTCGCTGGTCGACAATGCCGGCTTGATCAAGCGGGTGTGCGTGCCGCGCGAGATCGTTCCCATCGCCACCGTGCTCTCCAACTGCCTGCACCT
>CAKZVG010000181.1 GCA_937921835.1 uncultured Bryobacteraceae bacterium
GCCTGGTAGGCCTGCATGGTCAGCGGCACCGCCGCCACCGCCCCGCGGCCGCGCCGTCCGCCTGCCTTGCTCCTGTTCGCCATCGGGAATCCTGCTACGATCATAGCCTCACCCGCGCCCTGGGCTCAATCGGGAAATACCGCCATGCTGGCAGTTGACATACGGCTAGTATGATTGATATATATTTTAGGCAGCCGGAGTTGCGGACACGCTCCGGCCGTTGGAAGCTGCGAGACCCGAACCATGCGAAACCTGTTTCCGCTGTTTTTCCTCCTTGCGGCGTCGCTAGCCGCCCAACCGCCGGACCAGATTCATCTCGCCTGGGTGGAGCCGCCCAGCACCACGCTGACCGTCGTCTGGCGCACCGTGGACACCGGCGTCCCTTCGCTGGTGGAGTATCGCCCGGCGGGCGCCGGCGCGTGGCTGCGCGCTCAAGGCGGCATCCGGCCGTCGGGAACCAGCGGCGTGCTGCACGAAGTGACGCTGCGCTCGCTCCGGCCCGGCGCCCGCTACGAGTACCGGGTGAAGGGACCCGGTGAGAGTTGGAGCGCAATCCACCAGGCGCGCACCGCTCCCCCGCCCGGGCCGGCGTCATTCGATGTGGTCTTCCTCGCCGACACCGGCATGATCGGCCGGGAGGACGGTTTGACCACGGGAACGAAACAAGTGATCGAGGAAGTCGCCAGGCTCGACCCCCTGCTGGTTTTGTTGGGCGGCGACTACGCTTACTACAACACCGACAAACGCTTCGGCACGCTCGATAACACCATTGACGCCTGGTTCAACCAGGTTCAGTCCATCGCCTCGAAGTCGGTCATGATGCCCACCTACGGCAATCACGAGATTTACCTCCGCGAGGGTTACCTGCCGTGGGCGGACCGCCTCCCCACCCCGGAGGGTTTCGACAACCGACGCTATTACTCCTTCGACGTGGGCGACATCCACTTCGTCTCGATTCTCGCCGCCGACTCCGAGTACGGGCCCATCCCGGCCACCGCCATGCAGTGGATCGAACGGGACATGGCCGGGGCGCGCAAGGCGAAGAAAGGGTGGATCGTCCCCTTCCTGCACGTGGCGCCATTCTCCGACGGCAGCAACCATCCGTCGAATCTTGACATCCGGGCGCAACTCGGCCCGCTCTTTGAAAAGATGGACGTCAAGATCGCGCTGTCCTGCCACGACCAGTCCTACGAGCGGACCTATCCGCTGCGCGGCGTCCCGGATGCGATCCAGACAACTTCCACCTCGAAGAGCTGTTACTCAGCCAAGGATGGAGTCACCTGGCTGAAGGTCGGGCCGGGCGGCAAAATGAGTAACATCAACGGTAAGTTCGCCGATTTCAAGACCAATCCTCCGCCTTTCTACACCGCCTTCCGCGACAACACCGCGCACCACTACGCGCGCCTCCGCGTTTCACCCGGCGCCATTGCGGTGGAAGTATTCGGAGTCCAGGGAGACGGCCGGCCCCCGGTGGTGCAGGACCGGTTCGAATACAACCGGAAGGGATGCCCAAACCCGTGAGGCGCCTGTTGATCTTCCCGCTCTGCGCGCTGGCGGCGCCCGCCTGGCCGGTGGAGATCGCCACCGGAAACATGCTGGGCGGCGGCTACGGCCAGCGGTCCTTCTATGTCCGCGAGGGCAGCGGACCGTGGCGCAAGACCTACACCGGCGCGCAATACCGCTCCGAGGCGGCCGGCAGGCTGATGAATCTGCGCACCGCGCAGTCGCTGTTTCACGACGAGTGGCTCAGCGAGCATTCCTTCGATCCGGACGCCCACACGGACCGCTTCATCGCCGCCCTGGACACTTACAAGGAGCATGGAGTGCTGGCCATCAGCGCCTCGTTGCAGGGCGGCAACATGCAGTACAGTTGGAACAAGCTGGTCGCGCGCGACCGCCCGTTCCATCTCGGCCCCGGGAAAGGCTCGCTGGTGAGCGCCTTCCGCCCGAACGGCTCGTTGAAGGAAGCCTGGATGCGGCGCCTGCTGCGTCTCCAGCGGGCGCTCGTCAGCCGGGGCATGATTCTTGGACCCCTCCTCTACTACCAGCATCAGGACGAAGTCCTGGCGAGCCGGGAGGCGGTCGATCGCGGCATCCGCGAGGTGATGGACTGGCTGATCGCCAATGACTGCCGCAACGTGATCGTCGAAATCGCCAACGAACACAACTCCGGCTCCTACGATCACGGCGGCTACTTCCGCGACGGCATGGCGCGGATGATCGAGCTGACTCGCAGCCGCTTCCGGGAAAAGAAGGCGGCCTTCGCGCTGCCCATCAGCGCCTCGGCCGCCGGCGCGGACATGCCGTTTCTGCCGGCGGTGCGCGACGTCGCGGACCTGATGATCATCCACGGCAACAACAAGCCCCCCGAGTTCAAGCGCAGGCGCGTGCGTGAACTCTTCGCCGACCCAGCCATGCCCGGTCCGGTCTACATGAACGAGGACAACAACGGCCGCGAAACAACGCCGGCCAATCTGGCGCTGGAACTGGCAAGCTGCGACGCGGTGTTCGCCTCGGGCGGAAGCTGGGGTTACATGCCGTGGGTGCAGCTCCAGGTCTTTCCGTTCCGCCATGTCATGCCGTCGCCCGCCCGCGAAGTGGCCGAAAGCGACCCGGTGGAAAGGCGCGATCCGGCTTATTTCCACGCCGTGCTGGAGCACATCCGCAAGCTGGTCGAGAAGCCCGAGGCGGCCGCGCGGCCCTGCCGTCTTTCGCGGGCGCAAGGAAAGCAGGCATAACCCGCCATGTCGCCCGCCAGTTCCACTTCCGCCGGAGCGGCGCCCGCGCCGCCAGCCGCGCCGCCCGGCTCCTGGCCGTGGAAGGTTTGCGTCTTTCTGCTGACGGCCACCGCGCTGAGTTACCTCGACCGGCAGGCCTTGAGCGTGGTGGCGCCGGTCGTGCGCACGGAACTCAACCTGGATAACGCGCAGCTCGGCCTGCTGCTCTCGGCGTTCTTCTACAGCTACGCCGTGATGCACCTGTTCGTCGGCTACATCCTC
Organism: uncultured Bryobacteraceae bacterium; assembly: GCA_937921835.1. GTDB lineage: Bacteria > Acidobacteriota > Terriglobia > Bryobacterales > Bryobacteraceae > CAKZVG01. The sequence continues at coordinate 3,000 of CAKZVG010000181.1, forward strand.
GACCGCTACAACATCCGCTTCACCTATGGAATCTTCGTGGCGCTGTGGTCGCTGTCGCAGGTGGCCGCGGGCCTGGTGCGGGGATTCGGCGGGCTGTTCACGGCGCGGGTTTTCCTGGGGGCTTTCGAGACCGCCGGACAGACCGGCGCAGCGCGCATCATCGCGCGGATTCTGCCGGCCAAGGACCGCGCCTTCGCCAACGGCATCATGATGAGCGGCGGCAGCCTGGGAGCGATCCTGGCGCCGCTGGTGATGATCTGGCTCGCCAACACGATCGGCTGGCGCTACGGCTTCATCATCCTGGGCGCGGTGGGCATCGCCTGGGCCGGGGCCTGGGTCTGGTGGTTCCGCCCGCCCGCGCACGTCTTGAAACCGCCGTCGAAGAGCCTGGTTCAATCGCCCAAGGACGAATGGAGCGTGATTCTCCACAACCCGCAGTTTTGGAGCTGCATCGCCGGAGCCGCCTTCACCATTCCGATCATCCATATCGCGTCCGCCTGGATTCCGACTTACCTGGTCCAGCAATGGAAACTGCCGCTCGGCGGGGCGTTGAGCGGCTACCTGCTGCTGGTCTACCTGGGACTGGATTTGGGTTTCATCGGCGGCGGCGCGCTGGTGCGTCACTTCACGAAGAAAGGGCGCGGAGTGGCGGGCGCGCGCAAGCTGGTGATGGTGTTTTCCTCCGTGCTGATGCTGGCCGCCGCCGCCGTGCCCGCCGCGCCCTCGGTGGCCGCGGCGGTCGCGCTGGTCTTCCTGCTCAACATGGGCCGGGCAAGCTGGGGGGCCATTTTTTTGGCCTTCAACCAGGATGTCGCCCCGGGGCGGGTGGGCATGATCGCCGGGATCATGGGTTGCATCGGGTCCTTCTCCGGCGCGCTGCTGGTCTGGGCCATCGGGGTGATTTCGAAATCCGCCGGCTTCGACATTCCGTTCCTGATGATCGGCTGCATGGTGGTCCTCGGGAGTCTGCCGATCCTGTTCGTTCGCTGGGAAGACTGATATGCACGAAGTAGCCATGATCCGGGGTGACGGCATCGGCCCCGAAATCTCCGAAGCCGCAGTAAGTGTGATCGAGGCCGCCGGCGCCAAGATCCGCTGGCATGAGACGCCGGTGGGGGAAGCCGCGGTGGACAGATACGGCGCGGCGCTGCCGGTCGAATCGCTGCGGCGAATTCAGCAGCTCGGCGCCGTCCTCAAGGCGCCGCTGGTCGCCGGCCGCTGCACGGGCGGAGTAACCGTCGAGGACGGCGGCCAGACGCGCCGCCATCCGAGCATCAACAATGCTCTCCGCCGCGAGCTGTCGCTGTTCGTCAACGTCCGCCCGGTGCGCGGCTGGAACGGGATCTCCGGCGGCTACGCCGGAATGGACGCGGTCATCATGCGCGAGATCACCGAGGATGTCTACGCCGGGATCGAGCGCGCCGTGGGCGCGGACGCGGCCGAGGCGGTGAAGCGCATCACGGGCCACGCCAGCCGGCGCATCGCCCGCTTCTCCTGCGAGTACGCGCTGCGCCACGGGCGCCGCAAGGTGACCGCCATCCACAAGGCCAATGTGCTGCACCTCACCGACGGCCTATTCCTGAAGTCGGTGCGGGACGTGGTGGCCGGGTATCCCGGGCTGGAGTTCGAGGAGCAGGCCATCGACGCCGCGTGCTATCTCATGGTGAAGTCGCCCGCGCACTTCGATGTCATGGTGTTGCCGAACCAGTATGGCGACATCATTTCCGATCTCGCCGCCGGGCTGGCGGGGAGCCTCGGCCTGGCGCCGGGCGCCAACGTCGGGGAAGAGTGCGCGATGTTCGAGGCCGCGCACGGCGCCGCGCCCGATATCGCCGGCCGGGGCATCGCCAACCCCATCGCCTTGATT
>CAKZVG010000182.1 GCA_937921835.1 uncultured Bryobacteraceae bacterium
GCCGCCTCCCAGTGCGAGAGGTTGTTAAAGCCGCCGTTGATCACCGTGATCATCAGATCGGGCTCGAAGCGCGCCGCGGCCGCGAGCAGTTCGTGGTCGGCGGTGTCGCCCGTTACATAGACGCGCGGGCCGGAGCCGAACTGGAACACGAAGCCCATGTGGTTCAGGTCGCTGGCGTCGGTGGGCAAGGCGAACGTGCCGCGCAGCCGCAGGTCCTTGAATTCCAACTCGCACAGCGGGAAGGAGGCGCTGATGCGCCCGCTCTCGACGCCCTCGCCGTGGAAGACGGCGCAGCTCGGCGGCGGCCCGACGAAGTGAACGGTGTCCTTGTTGCGCAGGCCGCGGATCGTCTCCGGGTCGGTGTGGTCCTGGTGATTGTGGGTGCAGGCGAAAACGTCCACATCGATCTCTTCCGGCGGAATCAGCACCGGCACCTGCCGCGAGAGGTTCATCCCCGGCACCAGACCGTCACAGCTATTGGTGAGATACAGGTCCACGCCCGCGATGGTCCCCTCGGGGCTCTTGAGAAGGAATCCGTTCTGGCCCAACCACCAGATCCCCACCGCTCCCCGGGGTACGCGGTACTGCCGGATCTCGCGCATACGCATGCTCCGATAATGACGGCCCGCCGCCGCGGAGGTCAAGAGCGCGGGACGGCCTCCGGCGTGAGCTGCGACGTCCACCGCTCCTGCCGCTCTTCCTCTTCCTTGGCCGCCAGCAGCGGGCGCAACCGCAGCAGGTTCTTGAGCTGGCCGTACCAGAACGGCGCGCCCAGGCTGAGCAGCAACGCCGAAATCAGGATTCCCGGCAGCTTCCAGGGATCCCACTCGCTGAGCCATCGCGCCGGCGGAACCACCAGCGGACTCGAGGCCATCTCGCGCAGGTCGCGCACCCGCTGCTCCAGCCGCGTTCGTTCCTCGCCCGCCGCGCTGGCCTGCAACCTGTCATCGATGCCCGCCGCTTCGGTCACCAGCGCGCGCCGCAGGCTTTCGTCGAGCGACAGCCGGTTCAGCAACCCGAAGGCGTCCAGTTGCAGGCCCGCCGCGAGCAGCAGCGAGAAGACCGCCGTGTAGAAGCGCACGTGCCGCTCGAAGGCGTGCGAGACGCGGTCCATGGCGGTGTCGAACGAGGCCGCCGCGTGACGCACCCACTGGCTCGAGACCGTCTCAAACATCGCCTTGGAACGCCGCAGATGCGCGGCCCAGCGTGGATACTCCGCCTCCAAGTCCACCGTGCGGGAGCGCATCGCCCGCAGAGCGCCGTCCGGATCCGTCACTCCCGATGCGGCCAGCGCCCGCGCCAGCGCCTCGCGCGCATCGTCCGGCAGTGCCGGCGGTGGCGCCTTGCGCGAGGCCAGTTCGAGCAACATCTCCACGAATTCCTCCCGCTGGATCACGCCCCCCAGCCGCCCGCCCGCCCCGACCAGCGGATGCTTCAACACCGCGCGCGCGATCTGCCGCGCGTGGGGCCGGAGCGCCTCCGGATTCACCTGCCTGAGCAGCAGCGACAACCCGTCCCACAACTTGCGCCCGCGAAGATTCAGGATTTCGATGACCGCCTGGGTAAGAAAGGTCACCGCCATGCTGGCCAGCAGCATCACCGTCGTGAATCCGATCAGCACATCGAGGGACTCGAGCATTCCCGCCTCTCCTGTTCTGCGATTGGCCGGCGCCGGACAGTGAGGCGGTCCCGCTCAGGACGCCCCGCTCACCCGCGCCGGGATTCGAGCAGTTCCGCGATCCGCACCGGATCGTTCGGAACCACCACCGGCTGGTTGCCGAAGGTCGGCCGGATCGGCTCTCCGCCGGGCGTCTCCAGCCGGCCGGTGTGGTACTTGTAGATGTAGTCGGGGTCCTTCAGCAGGTTCCCCGTCAGCACCGCAACCACGTCCGCCCCGCGCTCAATCACGCCCCGCTCGCGAAGCTGCCGCAAGCCGGCCAGCGTGGCCGCCGATGCCGGCTCACAGCCGATGCCGCACAGCCCGATCTGCGCCTTCGCGTCGGCGATCTCCTGCTCGCTCACCTTGGCCGTCGCGCCTCCGCTGGTCATGACTTCGTGCAGCGCCTTGGGCCACGAGACCGGATCGCCGATGCGGATCGCGGTGGCCAGCGTCTCCGGTTTCTTCACTGGTTCGAGCTTGCCCGCGCCGCCCGCTTCCACCAGCGCCTGGAACGGCGCCGCGCCTTCGGCCTGGATCACCGCCAGCCGCGGCAGGCGGGGGATCAGGCCGCATTCGCGCATCTCCCGCAGCGCCTTTCCGAACGCCGCCGTGTTCCCCAGATTGCCCCCGGGCAGCACCACCCAATCGGGCGGATTCCAGTCCCGCTGGTCCATCATTTCCACCATGATGGTCTTCTGCCCCTCGATGCGGAACGGGTTGATCGAATTCAGCAGGTAGATCCCCAACTGCTCGGCCAGCACCCGCACCAGCGCCAGGATCTCGTCGAAATTCGCTTCCACCTGAAGCGTCATGGCGCCGTATTCGAGCGCCTGCGCCAGCTTCCCATAGGAAATGTTGCCGTGCGGAATGAAAATCACTGGCTGCAACCCCGCCGCGCTCGCGTAGGCCGCCATGGAGGCCGACGTGTTCCCCGTGGACACGCACGCCACGCGCGTCATTTTCAGCCGCAGCGCCTGCGCCACGCCGCAGGTCATCCCGTTGTCCTTGAACGACCCGGTGGGGTTGAAGCCCTGATGTTTGAACACCAGCCGGCCGGTCCCGGCGTAGCGCGCCGCGCGCGGAGCCTCCAGCAGCGGCGTGTTGCCTTCCCGAAGCGTCACCACCCCGCTGAAGTCATCGAGGAACGGCAGGAACTCGCGGTACCGCCAGACGCCACTCTGATCGAGCGCGCCGTTGCTGGTCCGCCGCTGGCGCCACAGGGTTTTCATCTCCCCCGCGCGTTCGATCACGGGCGGTGACACTTCCAGCAGGCCGCCGCACCGGGGGCAGGTGTAAAGGACCGCGTCGATCGGATAACGGGCACGGCAGGCCGCGTTAAAGCAGATGAGTTCGGATGACATTTCATCCCAGTGTAGCGGCTTCAACCCGTCTGCAAGCCGGCCGCGAGAGGATGCTCACGCGACCGGCCGGGGAATCGGGAGAGGACGGAGGATTGCGTGGTGAACGAGGCCGGCGGCTGGCGGAGGGCGGCGCACAAGATCTGCCGCTCCCGGTTGTGGCGGGTTCCATTGAGGAGTCGCGATTCCCCGGCTCGGCCGCTTGAACTTCATCGCGCCAGCATGTTCCCGGAACCGCCGCCTTTCTCCTTCCGCAACGGCGGCGCCGGCTTTTGCTTGTCGCGACACCTTTATGCTAAGCCCCAACCCCCCGGCGGTCCATACAGCGTTCCCGGTATTTCGAGCCCCGGGATCCAGGGAGGCGGCGTACCATGGTCACATATGCTCGCCGTTCACCTCGACCGGGGCCGCGTCTCCCTCCGCCGCCTTCCCCGTCCCCGCCGCCCGCCCGGGTTCGCCCTCATCCGCCTGCGCCTGGCCGGCATCTGCAACACCGATCTCGAGTTGCAGCGCGGCTACTACGGCTTCCGAGGCGTCCCCCGGCACGAGTTCGTGGGCGAGGTCGTCGAGTCGGAGAACCCCGCGCTGGCGGGCCGCCGCGTCACCGGCGAAATCAACCTCGCCTGTGGGCGCTGCGCCTGGTGCGCCCGCGGCCTCGGCCGCCACTGCCCCCGCCGCTCGGTGCTCGGCATCCTTCGCCATCCGGGCGCTTTTCAGGAATACTTCACCCTGCCCGAGCGGAATCTCCACCCGCTGCCCGCTTCCCTGGCGGACGAGCATGCCGTGTTCACCGAACCGCTGGCCGCCGCCTGCGAGATCCTGGATCAGGTCCGTATCCCCGCTGGCGCGCCGGTCGCCGTGCTCGGCGACGGCAAGCTCGGATTGCTCATCTCCCAGGTGCTCCACGCGCACGGCGCCGATGTGCTCCAGATCGGGCGCCACCGCCGCAAGCTGCGCCTGGCGGCGTCGGCCGGCATCCGCACCCGCCTGGCCGGGAAGCTCCCGGCGCGGGCCGCCTTTGATTGGGTGGTGGAAGCAACCGGATCCGCCGCGGGCCTCGAACAGGCCATCCGCCTGGCTCGCCCGCGCGGGACCGTCATCCTGAAGTCAACCCTTCACGGCGCCGTCGCCCTCGATACCGCCCCCGTCATCGTTAACGAAATCACTCTCACTGGCTCGCGTTGCGGGCGTTTCGAGCCCGCCCTGCGCCTGCTCCGGACGCGCCGCATCCAACTCGATCCGTTGATCTCCGGCCGCCTTCCGCTTCGGGAGGCGCCGCGCGCTTTCGAGCGCGCCGCCGAAAAGGGAGTCCTCAAGATCTTGCTGGCGCCGTGATGCGCGCCTACGGCGCCGGATACCGCAGCACCGCGAAGTTCCGCAACGCGAGCGAATCCCCGGCCACGCTTAGCAGCCTCCCCAGGAAACCGATCGTGATTCCGCTCATGCCCGTCTCGCCCGACTCGCCGGCCCCGGCCGCAAACGCCAGCGCCGGCCCCCAGCTTTGCGCCGTCCACTGCGCCCCCCCGCCGTGGAGCGCTGTGTCCGCACGCCCCGTGAACACGTTCTCTCCGGCGCCGCCCGAGCGCGCCACCAGCGCCGTCGCGCCCCACCTTACCTCCGCCACGAAACCCGAGGCCGATCCGGTATGCGCATAGTCGAAGCGGATGTCGATGCGGTCGCCCGCCTTGAGCAGCCCTCCGGGAACCACGCACTGCCCCAGGCTCTCGAGCGTGCTTGCCGTGGTCGCCGTACCGCTGCCCGCGCACAGTACCTCGGCCGCCGCCACCGCGCCGCTGCTGGTCTCGGAGA
>CAKZVG010000183.1 GCA_937921835.1 uncultured Bryobacteraceae bacterium
CCGAGGATCCGAAGCAGTTGAACAACTTGCGCGAGTTTACGCCGGACCAGAACGCCGACCGGCTGCTGGCGCCTACCAGCCAGTTCGCCGCCTTCAGCGCCAACCACGACGGCTCGGTCTTCATTGGCGCCAGCGCCAGCAAGGCTCAACCGTTCGTCCTCCTGCTGCTGCGCGCCACCCGCCGCGAGTTCACCATTTGCGAGCATGCCGCCTCGGATCCGGCGCGGGTCGCTCCGGTCTTCGACCCCACCAGCCAGCGGATCTACTTCAACAGTGACCGCCACGGCAGGCCGGCCATTTATTCAATGGTCGTCGAACGGCTGGTGGAGAAGGCTGAGGAGTAGAACCCTCCCTCGCCTGCCGGACCGGGGCGGGTGGCCGCGGTACGACACTGCCCGCAGTCCCGCCCTGGAAACCTCGTTGTATCCCTTAGCAGGGTTTTTCAGCTTTGGGGGCACAACGCCGAAAGTGGCTCCGGGGTGGGGATTGAGAGCGTAGCGCCGCATATTGCCGGCCCGCCTGGCTGGTGCGATCCACGATGAATCAGGCGCGGATTTGGGCGAGTTCCGATCGCAGGGTCCGCGGACTCCCGCCGAAGCCCGCCTCGCGCTGCGCCCGCCACCACAACAGCCGCACCAGCAGATAGCCGATCACACACATTCAAGTATCGTTTTAAGGAGCCTATCTGCGGTGGGTAGGAGGGCCAGGGAGGCTGGATGATTCCAATAGATAAACGGGAATAGCAAGAAGTCGCGCTACCACAACTGCTCAGCGCTTGCTGGCATTCCCGACTATCAAGCTCCAGCCCAGGCAGGCGCCGCCCCACACCACGAACTCCGGCATGGCGGCCGTCAACCAGGTTCTGTCGCGGATTGGCCTGCCGGCGCGGCGCCGGCGGTGGAGCGGCGCTGGCGTGGAAAGCGTCGCGGCTCCCGGGGGAAAGCCCGCCCGGGCGGAGTGGTGGAGGCGGCGGGAGTCGAACCCGCGTCCGAGAAAGCCCGTCCTGCAAAGCCTACGTGCGTAGCCGGTTCGAAAGATTCGGGCGGCGCTTCAGAGCCGGCAAGAGTGGCGCCGTCCTAGTCCGGTTGATCTCGGCCGTCAGGCTCCGGACCGAAGCCCTGGACCTATCCCGCCATGTGACGCCCACTAGCCCCCATGCGGGCCTGGGAGGCCGGAGCGGCTACCTAATTAATTAGGCAGCGTAAGCATACTGCGTATTGGCAGTTATGGTTGTCCGATCGTTTAACGGGAGCTCGGAACCCGGCACGCCTTCACAACACGATTCAATCCCGTCGAATCCGTTACGCCCCCTTCACCCGCCAGCATAGCATCCTGGGGCGAAAAATGGTACCCGCGACCCTGTACCCTTAGCCGTCCCGGCGGACGCCTGATAGACGTGGGTAGCGCGAAAAGGTTATAAGTGTGTTTCGGCTTCGATGAAGAGAATCAAGAGTTTGCTCGTCTTTCTTCTGGTCGTGGGACTGGCAGGTTTGGGGGGGTACCGCATCTGGCAGGCCTACGATCAGCAGAATGCCGTAAAGGCCAAGGACGCGGCGAAGAAAGGCGGTGCGCGCGTCGTCAGCGTCCGGGTGACGGAGGCGCGGAAAGGCGCCATCCAACAGGAACTGCTGCTGGCCGGGGCGCTCAAGCCCAAGGAATTGGTCGAGGTCAACGCTAAGGTCACCGGGCGCGTCGAGAAGCTCAACTTTCAAACCGGCGACCGGGTCAAGCTGGGAGACCTCATCGCCCTGCTCGACGACGAGGAACTGGCGCAGCAGGTTAACCGCGCCAGCGCCTCGCTGAAAGTGGCCAGCGCCGCCGCCGCGCAGCGCGAAGCCGAGTTGGCCAACTCCCGGGCCGACCTGGCCCGCTATGAAGCCCTGTTCCGCGAAGGGCTGGTGCCCAAGCGCGACCTGGAAGCGCACCAGACGGCAGCCCGCGTGGTGGAATCGCAGCTTGAACTGGCCCGCGCCCAGCAGGCGCAGGCCACCGCCGAACTGAACGAGTTGAAAATCCGCCGCCAGCAGACGCGCATCGTGGCGCCGATGAGCGGCTGGGTGGCGCGGCGGCACGTGGACGTGGGCGCGCTGGTGAACCCGGCCACCCCGATCCTCACGCTGGTGAACCTGTCGATCATGGTCACCGTCGCCAGCGTTCCGGAGCGCGAGGTCGGCGCGCTGCGCGTCGGCATGCCGGCCGAGGTTCACCTGGACGCCTTCGGGGATCAACGCTTCAACGGCCACGTGGCGCGGATCAGCCCGGTGCTCGACGCCGCCACCCGCAGCGCGCTGGTCGAAATCGAGATTCCCAATCCGGAGGGACGCCTGAAGGCGGAGATGTTCGCGCGCGTGAAGCTGAACACCGCCAGCACCCGCCAGACCGTGTTGATCCCGCGCGAGGCGCTGGTCTACCGCGGCCAGCAGCCGGGCGTCTATATCGTCCGCGAAGGCGCCGACACCACGCCCGAATTCCGCGCCATCGACACCGGGACCATGCAGGGCGACCTGGTGGAAGCCCTCACCAACATCCAGCCCGGCACCAGGATCGTCGCCACCGGCGCCAGCATGCTCACCGAAGGAGACCGCATCCGCGTGATCGGGGAGGGCAAGGGGCAAGGCGGCGGCAAGCAGAAGAAAGCCGCCGCGGAGTAGCGAGATGAGTCTGCCGGAGTTTTCCATCAAGCGGCCCGTCACGGCTTTCATGGCGTCGCTCATCCTGATTCTGCTGGGGACGATCGCGTTCATCAATCTGCCGGTTGACCTGATGCCGGAAATCGTCTATCCGACCATCAGCGTGCGCGCCGAGTACCCGGGCGTGGCGCCCGAGGAGATGGAGAACCTGATCGCGCGCCGGTTGGAAGAGGCCTTCAGCTCGGCGCCGGGGGTCGAACAGATCACCTCCTCGTCGACCGAAGGCATGACCTACGTGCGGGTCTCCTTCGTCTACGGGACCAATCTCGATGAAGCGGCCAACGAACTGCGCATCCGCCTGGACCGCCGCCGCGGCTCCCTGCCGGAGGACATGCAGCCGCCCGTGATGTTCAAGTTCGACGTCTCGCAGTACCCCATCATGTTTCTCACCGTAGCGGCGTCGGACATGGACCCCAAGACCTTGCGGCACTTCGTCGAAAAACAGCTTCAGTACCGCCTGGAGCGGGTGCCGGGAGTGGCGCAGTTTACTGTCCGCGGCGGTCTGCGGCGCGAAATCCACGTCGACCTGAATCTCGCCAAGCTGCGCGCGCTCAACCTTCCGGTGGAACGGGTGGTGCAGATTCTGCGGCAGGAGAACCTCAACCGTCCGGTGGGTCCGGTGCACGAGGGACAATTCGAGGTTCTGCTGCGCACCCAGGGCGAGTTCCAGAACCTGGACGACATCCGCGGCCTGGTGGTCGCCACGCGCAACAACGTGCCGGTGCGGATGCGTGAAATCGCCGACGTCGAGGACTCGCACGAGGAAGTGCGGCAGATCGTGAGCGTCAACGGCCAGCCCGCTGTGCGCCTGTTTGTGTACAAGCAATCCGGCGCCAACACCGTGGCGGTGGCGGATGCGGTGTGGAAAGAAGTCGAGCGCGTCCACCGCGACTACCCCAACATCCGGATTTCGGCCACCGGTGACAGCTCGGAATTCATTAAAGCCGCCATCCGCAACGTGAAGAACGCCGCCGTTCAGGGCGCCGGGCTGGCGGTGCTGATTCTGCTCCTGTTTCTGCGCAGCTTCTCGAGCGTGATCATTATCGGCGTCGCCATCCCCATCTCGGTAATCTCGACCTTCGCGCTGATGCACTTCGCGGGCTTCTCGCTGAACACGGTTTCCTTCGGGGGCCTGGCGCTCGGCGTGGGCATGCTGGTGGATAACGCGATTGTGGTGCTGGAGAACATCTTCCGCCGGCGCGAAAAAGGAGAAGGCGCCGTCGAGGCCGCCGTGAAGGGCAGCAACCAGGTGGCGACGGCTATCGCCGCTTCGACTCTGACGACGCTGGCGGTTTTCGTCCCGGTGGTCTTCACCCGCGGCATGTCGGCGGTGACCTTCCAGCAGTTGGCTTACGTGGTTTCCTTCTCGCTGGTGTGCTCGCTGCTGGTGGCGCTCACCCTGGTGCCGGTGCTGTGTTCGCGGTTTCTGAAGGGCGGCTCGAAGGAGCGCCAGCGCGGAATTCTGGGTTTCGCCTACCGCGCCACGGGCGACGCCCAGGAGGCGCTTGCCCGGCGCTACGGACGGGTGATCGAGTGGTCGCTCGCGCACCGGCTTCCGGTGCTCGGGCTGGCCGCCGGTCTCTTCATCGGGGCGATGCTGCTGACTCCGCTGGTGGGCGTCGAACTCGCGCCGCAGGCCGATGAAGGCGAACTGCGCGTGGATGTTGAACTCGAGCCGGGCACGCGGGTCGAGATCACGCATGCGCTGCTGGAACGCCTGGCGGCGATCGCCCGCAAGAACGTGCCCGAGATCGAAAACATCATGATCGAGTGCGGCGGCGGCGGCTTTTCGCGCGCCTCTTCCCAGCACATGGGCGAGATGCGCATCCGGCTGGTGCCGCGTTCCCAGCGCGACCGCAACGCGCAAGCCATCGCCAACGACCTGCGCCCCAAGCTCATGGTGCAGGCCGGAGTGGTGATCCGCACGCGCATCAGCAGCGGCATGTACACCCGCGGCAGCCGCAGCGGATCGAGCGGCGGGGACCGGCTTTCGGTCGAAATCCGCGGGCACGAACTGAAGATCCTGGACGAACTGGCCTTGAAGGTCCGCGACGCCATGGCCAGCGTTCCGGGCGTGCCCGAGGTTCAGGTGTCGCGGCAGCCCGGCATGCCCGAAATGGTGTTGCAGGTGGACCGCCTGAAGGCCTCCACCATGGGGCTGAACGTCTCCGACATCGCCACCGCCATGGAGACCGCCATCGGCGGACGCCGGACGTCGATGTACCGCCAGCAGGGTGACGAATACAACATCCTGGTGCGCCTGCGCGAGGTAGACCGCCTGAAGCTCGATCAGGTGGGGCAGATCCCGCTCACCACCCCGCTGGGCGAAACGATTCCGGCCGCTTCGGTGCTGCGGATGCAGCGCCAGGAAGGGCCGGTCTCGATCGAACGCGTCGATCAGGAGCGCGTCGTCACCGTGTCCGGAACGCTCGGCGACCGCGACCTCGGCAGCATCGTCCGCGAGCTTGACGCCAAGCTGCGGACCATTGAGCGGCCGCCCGGCTACGACTTCCGCTTCGGCGGCGAGTACGAGGAGCAGCAGGAGACCTTCCGCCAATTGACCTTTGCCGCCATCCTGGCGCTGTTGCTGGTCTACATGATCATGGCCTCGCAGTTCGAGTCCTTGCGCGACCCGTTCATCATCCTGTTCTCGGTTCCGGTGGCGGCCGTGGGCGTGGTCACGATGCTGGTGATGACCAATACGACATTCAATATGCAGGCCTTTCTGGGGGTCATCATCCTGGTGGGCATCGTGGTGAACAACGCCATCGTGCTGGTGGATTACGTCAACCAGCTCCGCCGGAACTCGGGCTATTCCGTCCGGGATGCGCTGATCACCGGCGGCGTCCGCCGTCTGCGCCCCATTCTCATGACCACCACGACGACCGTGCTTGGGCTGATGCCCATGGCGCTGGGAGTCGGCGAGGGATCGGAGCTGCAAGCGCCGCTGGCGCGCGTGGTGATCGGCGGCCTCACCGCTTCGACGCTGATTACCCTGGTGCTGGTGCCCGTGATCTACTCGCTGATGGAAGAGTTCGCCGGACGCGCCAGGGTCCGCCAACCCGCGCCCGCCGCGGCGCCCGGGCTTCGACCGGCCGAAGGGCAAGGCGATTAGTCCAGGCACGGCGTGGGAAGCCGGCCCGTGCGTCAGTGTAGAGTGAAAAGGATGACGGCCATCACCCGGCGCGCAATGCTGGCGGGGCTGACCGTGGGTTCGCTGTCCCGCGCGTCCGCCGCCGTCCGGTCCTACATCGACTTCATTCACTTGACCGACACGCACATCATCAACCCCGCCCAAGTCCATCCGAAGCTGCTTGAGCTGCGCAAGCACCTGATGCCCACCCGCGCTGCGCTGCCCGCTTCCCTGGCGTCCTTCCGCCGCGAGGTGAAGGCGGACTTCGTATTCGCCACCGGCGACCTGATCGACGCGTTCTCGTTTCTGGGAACCGGCGGCGGAACGGCGCTCGCGCAGGTGGAGGCGTTCGCGGCGATCCTCGCCAAGAGCCCGCTGCCGGTCTACCCGGGGCTGGGCAATCACGACCTGCTGCATTACGGACTCGACGAGGGCCGTCTGGCGCCGGACCAGAGCGTCGCCGAGCGGGCCAAAGCCGCCTGGATCCGCAACGTTCCCGCCTTTGCGGAGGGAACCTATTACGCCCTGCTACGCGAGCTGGGCGGCGCGCGCTGGCGCTTCGTCATGCTCAACAACGGTTTTCAGGGACGTTCGCCCGAGCCGGATGCCGGTCCACCCGCGCAGGCATTCGGGCGCGCGCAGACGGACTGGCTGGCGGCTGAGTGCCGCCGGCATCCGGACGATGCGCTGGTGATCGGCGCGCATATTCCCCCGGCCGGCGAGGCACTGGCCGAACTGGAGCGGGCGCTGGGCGCGCGCTCGAAACTGGCGTTGCTGCTTACCGGACATGTCCACGCCAGCAACTTCGTCCGGCAGCTTCCCTTTTCGAGCGCCCG